>NZ_BAAIEW010000030.1:0-35553 GCF_054654515.1 Desulfothermus okinawensis JCM 13304
AATAAAAACCAATATTTACTTTAAAGATATAGTAGGGTCTTACATATATATTGCATCTAACTTACTAATTTTATTGATAAAATTATAAAAAAATATTCAAAAAGGTGAAAGTCCTGATTAATATTCAATATGTTATACTAATTTGTAGGGGTGAACTTCCGTTAGATATTTTCAAAAACATACCCGGCTCTATGTTTGACTTCAATAAAATATCACCAATAGACCAAAATAAAGTCAATAACTAACTAGAAAATATAAAAGTTAGGACCACAAAATTCTGTACTTTTAAATGTTAATCCCCCATAACCTACCAATTTGATTAAATCTCTTATAAATATTGATAAAAGTGGTTTTCAAGCCGTGCTATTCTAAAACTTAATTTGTTTATCTTTTTTAATTCTGTTAGGTAACTAAATATTTCGTAATAAAAGGCCGATGTAATAATTATTATTTCTGGTTTAATATCTACAATTTTTTCAGGTGGATTTATAATTAGAGTGTCTATTTTTTTACCATGCTTATTTTTATCTGAGTCAAACAGGAAAATTTCACAGTTGTTTAGATACCTGTTAATAGCATCATAATGCAACATAAAACAACTAGAAATACCATAAAACCCTATTTTTTGGTAAACAGTATTTTTGCAAAAAAGGTAAAAGTCCTTAAAAGGAAATTTATTTCGAAGTGTTAATTTGTATCTATGTACAACTTGTTTTAAAAGGTTAGACCAAAACTCGTTGAAAAATATTATTTGTCTCTCTACTTCCTTAACATCTATCTTTTTTTGTGATAAAATTTTTTCCTTCCCTGATAACAGGTTCGTTAGTTGTTTAATGACAATTGCATCATTAGCAAATTGGATATCTTTTAACTCTTTCTTAAAAAGATCAATTAAACTTTCTGCAGCCCCTACGTACTTCTCCCATAATTCATACTCATCATAGAATCTATATATTAAAGTATTCATTGAACATGGGTCTTTTTGTATTTGCTCCTTTAGCAACTCTTCTTTTTCTAAAATGTGTTTTCTTTTGTATTGGAGAAACCCACCGCTACCTTTAGGAGCCTTATCTAGACCAATACAGTCTATATTAATCATTTGTATCTTGTGGCTTATTCTTTTTAGTCTATTATCAAATAAAGCTTTTGCCCAATGATATAATTCTATGTCCTGACTATTAATTTTATAAAACATATCTTTATATTTAGAAAAAAATTTTTCTTCAGTATTTTGGGAAAAATCTTTCAAGACATTTCTCTTACTATAAATAATATTATTATTACCAAAATAATAACCAAACAATCTCAAAAAATCCTCATATTTTTCAACCAAACCAAAAAGATAATATGATTTTTGCAAATTTTGTTTAGCTAAATCCAAATTATCATCCCCCAACCACTTGGTATAGTATTGTTTACGTGCTCTTAAAAAAGACTCAAAGTCTGCCACTTCCCTAAAACCCTTATAACACATAAAATTAACTTCAGAAATCATACGATTCCATGGTTCCCTCAATATTGTCAGATAATATATATCCCTCTCTTTATAATCCAGTAGGACCTTTTCCACCTTCCAAGTACAATGGCCCGATAGAAGAATTATTTTTTTATTTAATAAAAATTTCCTTAGTCGATGCAAAATTATAACACTAAATAAATTATTAACATCTAAAAATATAGCATCATCACATTTAGAACTAAAATGAGTCTTTAAAATGTTTTTAAAAGTAGTACCACCACATTTAGATAAGTGATTAAAAATAACCAGACATTTTCTCCGTGGATTAAATTCTTTACCATAATTAATTAACATCTGAGCACTCCAAATTAAAAATTTATACCAATATAACTTAAATGTGAGTAAATTTTAAGCTATTATAAAATATTTAATATTAACTGTTAATTCCGGTTAAATTTTGATCCCTTTTTCTGGTTAGAATTGCCCCCTTTTTGGAAAGGATAAAACAATCATGTTTTCGAATCAATCAATTTATGTTTCAGTCGATAACTTTTTCTTTTGATTCCCAATAGGTAAGGAAAGATGAAGAGCCTGTTATCAATCATATGATTTTAGAAAACTTTGGAAGAGTAGAGATAAAAATAGCAAAAAAAATCAGAAGGGACTGAATTTAGATGACAAAAATTTTTAATAGATTCCTAAGTTATTTGTCTAAATTTAAATGAAATATAATTCTAGTATGATTTTGGTTATGGGTTCAAGGGAAAATCTACGTATTGAAAAAAATGGTTCTCCAAGCGGGCAATTCTAAAGTCTAACTTATTTACAGTTTTTAACTCCACTAAATAATTAAATATCTCTTCATAAAAAGCTGAGGTAATAATTATAAGTTCTGGCTTAATGTCTATAATCCTCTCAGGAGAATATATAATGAATTCGTCAATTTTTTTCCCATGTTTTTTCTTATCCGAATCAAACAAAAAAAGTTTACAGTTAGTTAAGTATTTCTTTATGGATTCAAAATGTAGCATAAAAGTCGACGAGATCCCATAAAAACCTATTTTTTTGTATGTATTGTTTTTACAAAAATAGTAAAAATCCCTATATTGCAGTCCATTCTGAAATTTAATTTGGTAATCTTTTAGCACATTCTCTAGTAAATTCGATAAAAAAGCATCAAAGGTTAGTTTATGTCTGTAGATTTCTCTTAAGTCTAATCTCTTATGGGATAAGATCTTTTCTTTTTCAGATAGAAAAGAATTGATTTGTTTCATTACAAATGAATCGTCGCTTAATTTTGCTCTCTTTAAAGATTTTTTAAAGAATTCAATTAAACTATCTATTGCTCCAACATATTTTTCCCATAGTCCATATTCCCTATAAAAGCTATATATTAAATTAAAAAGTATTAGCGGTTTGTTTTGAATATGTTTTATTAGAAGTTTTTCCTTTTCAGAAAGTTTACTTGTAGGATATTTAAAAAAACCTCCAAGTTCTCTAGAAGTCTTTTCGATATTTGATTTCTTAACTTCTATTAGTTGCAGTTCTTTATTTAAGTTATTCATCCTGTCTTCAAATAACTCTTTGGCCCACTGATATAATTCAATATCCTTGTCATTTTTTTTTAAAAAAAGTTCTTTGTATTTGGCATAATCCTTATTTTTATCAGTATTTAGAAAAGGCCTTAATACATTTTGAGCTGAATAAATAATCTTTTTTTTGCCAAAATAATAAGCAAAAATTTTTAAGAAATCGTCATATCTCTCAACTAAACCAAAAAGGTAATGTGAATTTGCTAAAGTTTTTTTGGCCAGTTCTAAGTTTCCGTTTCCCAACCAATTAGTATAAAAATTTGTACCTCTACTGCTATATAAATAAGATTCAAAATTACATTTTATATACCCCCTATAAGAATAGAATCTATATTCAGAAATTAAACGGTCCCAGGGGTCCCTAAGTAACGTTATATAATAAATATCTCTATCTTCATGATCTTCCAAAATTTCCTCTGATCTCCAACTACAATGTCCTGTTAGTACTATTAATTTCTTTTTTTTTAGAAAATATCTTAAATTATACAGGACTATTGCATTGAATATATAGTTAATAGTGAAAAAAAATGTTTCGTTATTACCTTTTGAACAAAAGTATTCTTCCAAAATTCTACAAAAAGTATTTCCCCCGCATTTATCAATATGGTTAAAAACTATTAAACATTTGGGGTCTGGATTAAATTTTTTTCCATATTTAACTAACATTTGTTTTCCTTTCCTATTATTTTATACCCATAGGCAAAGAGCATTTCAGCTTGGATTTAGGTAGGTCAATGTCACTATACAACATAGTATGTGACACCTTATCTTGCTATCTGTCCATTGGTAGATAGGACGTATGTTCCCAAATTCTTTTGTTTTGCTTTGTCTAAAAAACTGCTCTCTTTGGAATTTTTCTAATATAATAATATGTCCTTCCCTTCTTTATATTCTTATGCAAATGAGACATGCCTTGCATGTAGTTAGAAGGATATCACAATGTCAAGAAACTATTTGATTTCTAACGCTATTAAACAAAATAGTTAGCCCCTGTAAAATTATAGTAGGGTCTTATATACATTGCATCTAATTGGTTCTGTTTTCGACAAAAAATCTACGTATTGAAAAAAATGGTTCTCCAAGCGGGCAATTCTAAAGTCTAATTTATTTACAGTTTTTAACTCCACTAAATAGTTAAATATCTCTTCATAAAAAGCTGAGGTAATAATTATAAGTTCTGGCTGAATATCTATAATTCTCTCAGGAGAATATATAGTGAGTTCGTCAATTTTTTTTCCGTGTTTTTTCTTATCAGAATCAAATAAAAAAATTCTACAGTTAGTTAAGTACTTCTTTATTGACTCAAAATGTAACATAAAAGCCGAGGAGATACCATAAAAACCTACTTTTTTGTATTTATTATTTTTACAAAAACAGTAAAAACTTTTATAATGCATTTCATTTTTAAATTTAATTTGATAATCTTTTAGAACAGTTTCCAGTAAATTCGATAAAAAATCGTCAAAGTTTATTTTATGCCTGTAGATTTCTCTTAAGTCTAATCTCTTATGGGATAAGATCTTTTCTTTTTCAGATATAAAAGAATTAATTTGTTTTATTACAAATGAGTCTTCGCTTAATTTTAATTCCTTTAAATACTTATTAAAAAATTCAATTAAACTATCTATGGCTCCAACATATTTCTCCCATAGTCCGTATTCCCTGTAAAAGTAGTATATTAACTTATTAAGTATTAACGGATTGGTTTGAATATCTTTTTTTAGAAGCTCTTCCTTTTCAGCAATATCATGTACAGTATATTTAAAAAAACCACCAAGCCCTTTAGTAGTTTTTTCTATATTTGACTTCTTAATTTCCATCATTTGAAGTTTTTTATTTAATTTATTTATTCTTTCGTCAAATAAATCTCTGGCCCACTGATATAATTCAATATCCTTGTCATTTTTTTTCAAAAAAAGGTCTTTGTATTTAACAAGATCCTTATTTTTATCAGTATCTATAAAAGACCTTAACACATTTTTGGCTTGATAAATAATTTTTTTCTTGCCAAAATAATAAGCAAAAATCTTTAAGAAATCGTCATATCTTTCAACTAACCCAAAAAGATAATGTGAATTTGCTAAAGTTTTTTTGGCCAGTCCTAAGTTTCCGTTTCCCAACCAATTAGTATAGAAATTCGGACCCATACTATATAAAAAAGATTCAAAATCACTTTTAATATAGTTCCTATAGGATGCGAAATAATAATGAGAAATTAAACGATCCCATGGATCCCTGAGTATGGTTATACAATAAATATTTCTATCCTCATAATCTTCCAAAATTTCCTCTGATCTCCAGCTACAATGTCCTTTTAATATTATTAATTTCTTTTTTTTAAGAAAATGTCTTAATTTATACAAGACTATGGCACAGAGTTCATTATTAACATTGAAAAAAAATGTATCGTTATCATTAGTTGAACCAAAGTGATCCACTAAAATTCTATTAAAAGTATTTCCTCCACATTTTAGAATATGATTAAAAATTATTACAGATTTTTTATCTGGATTAAATTTTTCTCCATATTTTATAAACATTTAGTTTCCCTTATATAAAATCCAGGTTCTAATTTTTATGTGCCTATACATTATATCCAAGTAAATATATTATAAATTTACAAGATAAAATTTGTTGTCAAATATTCCTATATCAAATTTTAATTTATGAACTTCTTTAAATTTTAATAAAAATTTAAAGATTTCTTCATAAAAAACTGAAGTAATAACTATTACTTCAGGTTTTAGTTCAATAATTTTGTGTGGAGACATTATTGTTAAGCCGTTAATTATAACTCCATGCTTATTTGGATCTGAATCAAATAAAAAAATCTCACGATCTGATAAAAATTTTTTTATAAATTCATAATGATTGTTAAAAGATCCCCCTGCACCATAAAATCCTATTTTTGAATAATTATTGTATTTATAAAAGCTTATTAAGTCCATTCCTTCAGCATAAAAATATTTTTTTATTGATTTCATTATTAGATTGCCTTCCTCCTCTTTTGTTTTTTCCAGTAAATTCTTATTGAAATTAGTTGTTATCTCCGTCTCTATAAGATTTAATTGTTGTTTAAGTAGGTTACAATTATTTAGCAATAAAGACGCTAAATTATCATTTGTAATAATTTTAAACAGTTGAATGCACTTTTCTTTTAATTTGTTTTCTCTATAAAAATAAATAAGTTTTAATAACAAATCTTCAATAAAAGTGAGTTTAATACACTCTAATTCTTTTTTAGAGTAATTATTTTTTTTTGAAAGATATTCATCTGTGAACGCATTTAACAAAATTAAATAATCCTGAAATTTAATCGATTTTTTATATTCTTTAAATATGGAATTTAATTTAGCAATGACCTTATAGCATTGGTCTTTCATTAAAAAATATTCAATGGATCTTAAAATATGATGCTTAAATATATCATGATATTTGTAGTCCAAATAATTATCAGCATACAAAAAAATTTTTAAAATATCAAATTCCATATAATCAGGATCTTTAAAAAATAAAGTACTGACGCCTCCATAGTGCTTTCTATGTACAGCCATACATTCTTTACTCATGCACTCTATATTACCAAGGCTCCCAAATATTAAAATAAGGGCAAAATCCCCTCTCAATACATGCCAAAACCAATCAGGTAAAGAGGGAATTACTTCCCATCTAATCATCATTCCCTGGAGAGGTACTTCTGGAAATCTACCTGATAACTTTAAAGGCTCTTTTAAAAAGGTTTCAAGATTATATAAAGATTTTTCATTAATGCCATAAATAGAATCCCACAATTTTGGAACATCACCTATATATTCTATCCTAACGGGATGATAACATATAGAACATTTTTTATTAGATTCCATAAAATCTACCTGTTTCTGCAATTTATATGGATCTGTCCAATAATCATCTCCTTCAAGTATAACTACATACCTGGCATTGCAACTTTCATATAACTTTTTCCTCATGCATCCTTCACCAATAAGGCCTTTATTTTTTTTATACAATATTGTGTCAATTATTTTGGGATATTTTTGTGCGTAACTTCTTATAATACTTTGAGTCCCATCAGTAGAGCCATCATCTCCAATAATTACTCTATAAGAAAAATTCGTTTTTTGTTCTAAAACGCTCTCTATCGCCTTGGAGATAAATCCCTCGTGGTTATAAGATCCAATAACTACATCTACTAAGTTTGTATTCATAAAAGGCCCTTCTATGTTAAATTTGTTTTAACTTCTTGGATATATGTCTACTTTTTTTTATTAAAAAATGAATAAAATCGCATATCAAAACAATTTCTTTGTCACCTATTGCTGTACCTGTAGGTAAGCACAGAACCTTTTCAGCCAGTTTTTCCGTATTTTTTAAATGCGCTCTAGCACTGGGATAGAGGGTTTTATATGGTTCCATCAAATGACAGCCAGGATAAAAATATTTTCGCGCTAACATTCCCTCAGCATGAAGGATTTTTAATATATTATCCCTTGAGATACCTACATCCTCTTCATCTATTTCTATAACAACATACTGATAATTACATTTTTCATTGGTATTGTATTTTATAATTGAAATACCAGAAATATCTTTTAAATTCCTTACGTAGTTATTATAATTTCTTTTATTAATACTTATAAATTTATCAATTAAAGCTAAATTGGCTATTCCCATTGCAGCAGAAATTTCGTTCATTTTTCCATTTATTCCTAAGAGTTGAGTGGTATCATAATTTGTAAAACCAAAATTTTTCATCAGTCTAACTTTATTGGCCAAATTATCGTCATTTGTTACAACTGCCCCTCCCTCCAGCGCATTAATAAATTTTGTAGCATGGAAACTAAATATTTCTATTTCACCAAAAGAACCAAGCATTTTACCTTGATATGAACATCCAAATGCATGAGAAGAGTCAAATAATAATTTTATACCGTATTTGTGTGCTAGTTCTGTCAATAGTTCTATGTTACATGGTCTTCCCCATAGGTGAACACCCAATATACCTGAAGTTTTTTCACTAATAAGAGATTCTAACTTCAAGGGATCAATATTATAAGAATTATCTATATCACAAAATATTGGCTTAATTCCTTGCCACAGCAAAGAATTAGGAGTTGCGATGAAAGTGAAAGAAGGTACTATAACTTCTCCAGTTAATCCTAAGGCTCTGGTAGCCAATTGTAATGCCATAGTACCATTGCAAGTAGTTATACAGTGCTTTACTCCTAAAAACTCACTAATCTTTTCTTCAAAAAGTCTTACATATTTCCCTCCATTTGTGAGCCATCTCCTATTAAGAATATCTTCAACCATACCATAAAAATAATTTTTATTTCCAATATTTGGCCTTCCAACATGAAGAGGATGACTAAATAGAGGATTGCCTCCAAATATGGCCAAGTCTGCCAAATTTTTCTTAGCTATTCTTCCCATACTGCACATCCAAAACCTTCTCTTCCAAAACTATTTCCATTATAAAACAGAAATTTTTTGTTATCTACTTTTATTACTGCTGGATAGGCTTGCATTTTTTTATCCCATTCCTGGTCGTAATACTCTAAACCAGCCATTTCGTCCTTTCTTGTCCAATGGATACCATCTAAAGATTCTGCATAACCGATACGATAACTATCTTTACCATCCCTAAAATCATAACTTCCTCTATAACAAAACCACATCTTGTATTTATTATTTTCCTTTATAACAGAAGGTCTTACATTGGCTTCCAAAGAAGTCTTTGGTTCTATACATGTTATGTTTTCTCTTTTCCAATGAATTCCATCTGAAGAATGACAATACTTAATCTTATAAAGAGATTCAGGTCTATCATTCAAGGCTATCCATTTAGTACCCGATGCATACCACATACGCCACTTGTTGTTTTCAATCATTACCCACGCAGAAATCACAAAAAAAGGATCCCAAATCCATCTATCTAAAATAGGTCCTTTAAATATTCTTTTAAAATTAACACCATCCTCGCTGACCAAAACTCCAATTGCATTTGTATATGGCACAGTAACCCTTATATTATATCCATTATAATATAGAAAAATTTTATCGTTATATTTAATAGTACAGGTACATAACATACCACTATCATCAAATGCACCCAATTTTCCTACTTCTAAAATAGGATCAGGATGTACATAGATAATCTTTGTGGGGTCCTCTCTATCCAAATCCACAAAGCTTATTCTACTATGACCATTTTCATCTCGTCCAGTATAATATACCCTTATCCTATCATCTAATAAGAGTGGTGTCGGTAACATAGCATGGCTTTTTAGCCACGAAATATCATATTTCTTAATATTAAATATTAAACCAATTTTTTCCCATGCCATACAGGATTCCCCCTTATGTTATTGTTATAAAAATTTTGCCAGTGACCAGAAATTCATCTTCCACCAATGAGAAGGGTGAAAACCTTCTACAATCATTCCTTTTGATTTATAGAAATCAACTGCTGTTTGGTTCGTAGCAGTAAGTTTAACCTTATGACATCCCAATGCTTTATATTCATTGCAAAGCACATTAAACAGTTGTGTGCCTATCTTTAAATTTCTATATTCAGGTCTTACAATAAGCCATAGAATAGTCCCCACTCCCCCTTGGGGAGGGGTCCCAATTCCTATTCCTACAATATTTTCCTTAAAGTTGACTTTACGAAAAATATACTGGCTTGGGAAATCATTTAATAGGAATTGGTAGTAATCTAGTGCTGCCATGGGAAATCCAAGTTCTTCAATTGCAGTTGTTCTAATAATTGAAAAAATTTCATCTTTATCTTGAGGAAGTGCTTTTGAAACTACAATGTCCATCATTTATATAAATATAATGTATATTCATAAAGGCCATAATCATGTCTAATAATAAAATTTCTGGTACATTCTTTTACAATAAAAGAACAAATATCATCTAAGGACCAATAAAAAAGATCATTCCTGAACCAATCTACAAACGGACTCATTACATTAAATGCAATTCCATCTCTTGCTATAGAAAAAGCCTTTTTTATTAGTCTTTTAGCATATTTTCTCATTTCATCAAAAGATAGGTCTATTTTTTCTGTTAATAGTCCATTCATAATTACATAATTAGCCTTTAATTCTGTATTGTCCTTTAAGATATCTTTTTGAATGAAAAGAAAACCAGGATGTCTTTTTCTTGCATGCTCTATCATGTGACGTGATATATCTAATCCTATATACTCAATAGTCTTTACTATATTTTTTTGTTTTAAAAAATCTAAAAACAATCCTACTCCACATCCAATGTCTAAAATTGTTACCTTTTTGTCATTGCAAGTTTTTATTAACTCCCACATCACCTGAAAACGAACATTTAAATCCTTTTGGTTTGGCCAATCCATCCCCCTATAATTGGGACCAAATTTAAATAAACATTTTTCATAATGCTCTATTATACGATAGTATTGATCTTTGTCCATTTTATGCTCTATTTTTTATTGAAGTATTCCAATATGGAGGAAAAAAATTAGTTTCCTTTGAGCAGTATTTAGAAAGTAGATAATCATACTTTTTTTTATTAAATATTTGTTTTAATACCTGACAGTTAAAAATATGACCTCCAAACCGTTTTTTAAACTTCTCTAAAGAATCTCCTGGCCTTATTCCTCCGCCTAAATTTAACCAGGAAACCTTTTGAGCTTTTAAAAATTTTATGGCTTCCCAAATTAATAGCTTGCTATACATTCGTCCTTCTTTTGTTGACGCAAAAAAGAAGTATTCGCCCACCCATGAAGTGTAGAGATATAAAGCAGCAGCCTCAATTTTTTTATTTTTAATAATACATAGCAAAATAGCATTTGGAATTTCAATTAGTTCTGATATGATATTCCCCAAAAGAAGATATAGAGGAGAGGCATTTACCCTTTTCATGGAATTAAGGTATAACTTTTTTAAATCATCTAAAAAATATTGACTCATTTTTTTTGTAATTTTTACTTCTATTCTTTCCTGTAATGATTTTTTAATTTCATATTTATGCCCCTTTGATATATTTCGCCATATAAAATCCAATGGTAAAGACAAATCTATTAAATATGTATTATGGCATATAGATAAATCTTCCCACATTTCTGTTGAAAGAGGGAAAAGTGGATGCTGCATAATGTATCCAGTTACAAATTCTTTTGCTTTCCAAAAAGAATCCCACGCCCTTTGAAAATATATTCCTTCATTGAGATTTCCTTTAAACAAAATACCACCAAAACCGTAAGGTGAATACAGTTCTGGATAATCTTCTTCTTTTTCTCTAATACTAATAGGACATATCATGAATGATTTTTGGGTGTTCGCTACATATAGCTTTATAGATTTATTGTATAAAGAATGAATTGCATTACAATATTCCCATGTATGATATATTGAATGAGGAACTTGTTTTACAAAAAAGTTCCACTCATTTTTTGCATCTATAGGAATTAAGAATTGATTTATTTTCATAAAATATATTCTCTTGATTAAGAAAGAATGTAACAACCCAATTTTTGTTTCAAATATTTCGCCCTATACTCAATTATGTTCTGAGCAATTTTATTGTCAAAATCAGAGGATGGTGTATTGGGCCTGTCCTCATATCTATTTACAGTTGTTTCCTTAAATTTCATTTTCTTTATAAGATCTACTGTCTTCATAAAATCATCATCACTCTCACCTGGAAATCCCACCATAACACTTGTACGCAAACCTATGTCAGGAGCTTTATTTGAAATTTTCCTTAATATTTTAATAAGTTCAACTGAAGAATAGCCTCTCTTCATTCTATTTAATATAAAATTAGATCCAGATTGGATCGGGATGAACAAATCTTGTATTTTTTTTTGATATCTTAATATGATGGGCAGTAACTTTTCTTGATGTAAAATTAACCATTTTGGATTAAAATCAATTATTGAAAGCTTAAAATCTTTTTTTATGGAAAAAATCTCTATCAAAAGATCCGCTAAGTTACTTCCTATATCTATACCATAAGCACCAGTATCTTCACCAATCAACTGAACTACTTTAAATCCTCTTTTAATTCCTATCTCAAAATCTCTTATAATCTCACTCGGATCTCTACTTTTTAGGCGTCCCGTTGCAAATCGTGTAGCGCAGAACGTACACGCACTTAGACACCCATCAGAAATTTTTATATTATAATAAGGAGTTATAGACGAAGTCTTTAAATTGAAAAAGGATTTAACTTTCGTTATATATTGATTCGCCCTGATAGATAGTGTTATAAAGTTATTGTTCATGCAATATTTTTTAAATAAGAACTTGTAAAAAGAAGATCTCCTACAAAAGCTTCTGGCAATTAGATAATGAAGAATAGGAAAGTTGTCTTCGTGAGGGCTCATTTTTTTTGCATCACTAAACGAATAGTGACACTCTATTAACGATTCAATAGATGATAATTTTTGGGGTGAAAGAAATTCGAACTGTCCTATACCATCAATTGCATCTTGATTAATATAAGGAAGACAACCAGTTATTATTATTCTTGAACCTGGATTTAGTGCTACGACTTTTTTAATAGCATTTAAAGATGTTCTTTCATTCTCAAAAACTACACCACATGTTGAAATTATATTCAGCAAAGCGTGACGAGGAGAAGAGACCATTCTCCAACCATTTTTCTTTAAAAAAATTTTTATGTCAATACAATCTATTCCTCTCCTTATACACCCTGCATTAAATATATAAAAGGTTTTGTTGTTTTTTACCATTACTAATTAATGTCTGTTGTTAGATCTATATGTGGGGAAAAAATTGTTACTATATCTTCCCCTATTTTTATTACACAAAAAATCATAACTACTTTTATTTATTATCCGGCCACAAAAATATGCAGTTTTAGTAGCATTTGCCCATCCTCTTTTAAATCTTGCAAGACCATCATGTGGATTGTCCTTTAAACCAGCACATCCTCCAAAATTTAAAATATGTATACTCCTTGCTTTAAAAAAATCAATTGAAAAAGCAAATAAACCAAAAGAGGCATATAATTTGTACCCCATTGGGCTAAAGGCTCCCAGGTGATAATATGCTATGTTTCTGTTTACTAACCAAAGTAACATGCCTACAATATTGTTTTTATGTTGAGCTTTAAATGTATAAAGGCCTGGGACTTGAAATAATTTTTTAAAATAATTATACGAAAATTGGGCGATTCCCTTTATATTGTGTCTAACAATTAAAGTAGAATAGAGCTCAATCCAACTATCTAAATAAATTAGTGGTTTTCTACAAAATTCAATTTCCAGATTTTTGTATGATTTATTTATGTTTCTTTTATGATGCTTTGATATACTATTCTTATATTCTTTATTTAAATATAATATGTAATGATGCTTAAACGGAATAACAACATGAAACCACTCATTTAATTGCTCAATAGTATAATCACCAAAAGGATCTAATACCATATAAACACAAATTAAATCTTTGATATTGGATAAATCTTCTTCTAGTCTGTTCCATTTCTCACAAGTAAATAGAGGGTAACATCCTCTTCCATCAAATAAATTGGTCTCTGGGATTTTTTGTTTTAAAATCCAGCCATTACACCTATCTAAATAAATAGGTTCTCCAAACTCAGAAAGACATAGAGCATATTGATGGTGACCATATCCCTGTATCATATCTTATTTTACACACATACAATTTCTTTAAAGTCAGGATTGATTAATTTCAATAGATCCTTTTCAAAAATAACTCTTTCCCAAGGAATAACCTCATCCTTTTGTAATTGTGTCTCTTTTAAATTTTTATTTATAAGTCTGAAATAAATAGAATGTCTGTAATGTTTATCAAAATATTTCATATTTTGTGTTTTCATAACCTTCTCGTTTGTCAACTTTGAACTAGCTTCCCTACTAGATAAATACAAATTCCAATTTCTTCCATATATGTAATAAAAGCTTAATGGTAATATATCTTCTCTTAGAATAATAATCTCTTCGTTTAAAATTTTTTTGGTTTTAAGCTGTAAATAATCTATTATCTTATCAAGATTACAATGTTCAGGAGCCAATAAATCCCATGTAGGGGATAAATTATGTCTTTTTAATCTAAATATTCTATTATTTCCATTGGAATTTATTAACTCTTGTGCTAATAAGAAATCTTCAAGTGTATCTATATCAATTGTTTCTTTAAAACTAAGACTAACATCATAGATAATTTCTTGATTATAATTTTGGGTCACAGTATGCATTTCATATACTGGGACTCTATAAGGGCAGTAAAATATTTTGGGTTTAAAAAAACGTTTTACACCTTCTTCAGTATAATAAAAAAAGTCCCAATTGCAATATAATCTCTGTGTAATGCCGTCTATCTTCGTAGGATATCCTGTAAGTATCTCATTATAAGCTTCTATTAATTTTTCTTTTTCCCTAAAGGGAAATGTTGGCATAAATAGACCATACCAATCTAGGTAGCTCCTATTTTCTAAATAATGGGCCAAAACTTCCTTCAAAGGAGAATCGTCTCCAGCGAGCTGTTTTGGTCTTTTTAGTATTTTAACTTCTCTAGATGAATAATATTCACGTACAACTTCCATTATCTCTTCACTCTCAGTGGAAACCGTAATATCATAAAAAATATCTGCCTCTAACAGAACATCTAAGGTCCAACATATTAAAGGCTTATTTCCTAACAATTTTATATTTTTCTTTTTTAATCTCTTTGATCCTATCCTTGCAGGTACCATAGCTCCTATTTTCATATTGCATCTCCATACAAAAATTATAAATGATTGAGATAATATTCTTTTATCACATTAGGATTATTCACAAAATAATATGTCAAAGAAAAATTTATCGTTAGTTAACCATTTTATTTGTCGATATATTTCCTGGTAATAAATTGACATAATGATTACTAAGTCTGGTTTGAATTCTATAATAAATTCTGGTGATCTTATTGGAATACCCTCAATATAATTCCCCCATTTCTGTTTATCATTATCAACAATTACACAATTCGTATCAATGCTAAACAATGATTTAATGTAGTTTATATTATTAGAGCATCTATCTCCAGCTCCAAAAATGGCAATCCTCTTGTATTTTTTTACTTTAAAAAAATAATTATTGAAGTTAAATTTTATTTTAAAGATTAAAAGTCCAACATAATATTTAATATTACTGTAGTATTCATTCACTTTTAATGGAGTTTCAATCCATATAGGAGTCATATGATCGATGATCCAATAAAAAAATTTTTTATTATCAAAAATTTTTTCATAATATAAAACGAGTTCACATATAAATTCTTGCAAGGAAAAAAAGTCATACAAACATATGAGTTTAATAATATTATTAAGCGTTACTTTATAAGTATATTTTTTTTCGTAATTATCTTCTGTTACATCTCTAAAAAACAATATTGATAATTCTTTTTTATTTTTAATTATATCTTTATAATCTGGTATAACTTGAATAATTTTAAACCCAAGTACTTTAAAAAAAGTGTCTATATACATTAAGTTATTATCAAGCAATTCATTATCATTTAGAATTAAATTCAAATTAATCCCTAAAAAATGTCCCTTTTCTATTAATTGTTTAATATCTGTTAATATATTGACTAATTTATTAATATTACCATTTATAACTAACAAATCAAAAATTTTACTATCATCTAGTTTACTTAATAGATCTTCGCCATACCTAGAATTTATTGAACTCTTACATAAAATACTTAAGTTTTTTTCACCGATATTACTATTTTCAAAGATTTGTTTATCATCCATTAAGATTTCAAGTACATTTATCTCTTTAATTAGATTTTCTTTAATTACTTTATTAATAAATTTATATTTCTCTTGAATATGAAAATTATTTGAACGTTTGGAATTATCTTTTGTTTTGTTTGACAAGCAATCGTTTAAATTTTGATACTTACGCTTTGGGAGTCCATACATAGAAATAAAGTCCCTTGCACCATCAAAACATGACAGACTTGTATTTGATAATAGCTCTGTTTTTATATTTTGGGTTGCTGCAGCATACACACCACAATTAAATGACCATTTTATGGCTTTCTCGCTAGTTGCCCCTAATTTTAAGGGATGACTATATTCGTGCTCTATGTGTAACATATGATATGATTCAGGGGGAATTAACACCCGTCTCCATCCTAAACTGCCAGTTTTTGCTACTAAATAAGAATCCATGGATCCAGCAGTTAAAATAAAAGGGGGGAAAGGCAAAAGTTCTCTAAACCCATCTTCAGTTCTAAACGCAAAAAGGTCTACTCCTGTCCATTCCTCTGGTACAGATAATTTTAAGGCCTGATAAAATTCGTCACCATTTTCTAACTTTTTTGAAAAATTCCAATTGTGTCTCGGTAAACTATACAAGGTTCTTTTTCTAATATTATTCTGTATCCACTTTAAGACGCCTGGGCCAATCACTATGTCTCCATTTATATATACAAAAATTTCTGTATCACAATCTGCTAAAATGCTCTCAAACATGACTTTGAAACTTCTCAATGGCTCGGGGAAGAGATAATGCCTCCACCATGGTATTACTAGACCATCATAACCATTTTCTATCGCATACTTTACAGTAGATAGTTCAGAAGGCCAACATACAAATTTTATTTTTACTCCATCAACCTCTTGCCATTTTAACCCGTTTAGAACTGTCTCATTTCTTTCAACCCACTCTCCTGTAAAAGGTCTAAATCCTATATATATTGTAATATCTTTCTTAGTTCCCAAGCCAAACTCCTTTATGAGTTTAAAAAATGACCCTTTTAAAATACATTCACTTACTTAACTATTATTTTTTTCTAATAAAAAGTTGATAAATTCAATGTTATTCCATCCCCATCTTTTAGAGGAGAGTAATGTATAATTATTTCCAAATAATCTTTGAATCTTTTCTTCATCGTACCACTCAGCCCAAGGAGTATTTTCTCCATCAGTCATCTTCCCAAAATCTTGAAAGTCCGGACAACCACAGTATTCCCACCGTTCTTTAGGATACATTAGGCATACTACCTTTGCCTTTGACTTTAAAAACTTATCTATATTTTTTACCTCCAGTTGAGCCAACTCAAAAGGAATGTGATGTAAGACTCCATGGGCATATAATGCATCATATCTATCTGGAAATTGGTGACTTATTATATCTTCCACATATTCTATCTTAATGTTCTTTTTATTAAATATTTTAATTAATCTTTTTAAAAAAAGTACATTTTCCTGGATAATATCGCTATACGTCCAGGTTGTTACATAATTGGAATAAAATATTCCATCATATCCCAGGCCACTTCCGATTTCTAACACATCTTTGTCTTGAAATAGCTGACTATATGTATTATATTCCCATGCTCGTTCTGACTCCCAAAATTCGATAAATCCTTTATATTCACTTAACAGTTGAGAATCACTTAATTTCAGCAACTCCTTAACATTTTTTCTTTCTTTCCCTGCAGGTAAAACACACCATTTAAATCTATTTCTATCCATTATATAATTTGTTCTATACTCAATATTCATAGATATCTTCTATAAATTTTTATTTACTGTTGGATTTTAAATAGCCGTAATATGTATTTACTCATATTTACACTTAATTTCTTTTTCGATCCAATAATATGTCTCTTTGAGTCCTTTTTTTAAGCTATATTTATAATTCCACCCTAACCTGGATTGTATCAATCTGTTGTCAGAGCTTCTACCCCTGACACCCAGAGGACCATTAATGTGCTTAATCTTTAATTTAACACCAGCAATATCCATAGCTAATTTCGCCAGTTCATCTATTGTGACCATTTCTTCTGAACCAATATTAACAGGACCAGTCCAGTTTGATCTCATTAAAAGCAGAGTTGCATCCAAACAGTCATCAATATACAAAAAAGACCTTGTTTGTTTCCCATCCCCCCAAATTTCTATAAAATCTTCACCTTTTAATTTAGCTAGAGCCACTTTTCTACAAATAGCTGCAGGGGCCTTTTCCCTGCCACCAGTCCATGCCCCTTCAGGTCCATATATATTGTGATACCTGGCAATACGAACCTCCATTCCATAATTTCTGTGATAGGCAAGATACAATCTCTCACTAAAGAGTTTCTCCCAGCCATATTCACTATCAGGATCAGCAGGATATACTGAATCTTCTGATGTTTTTGGATTTTCTGGATCCATTTGATTGTATTTTGGATAAACACAGGCAGATGAAGAGTAAAAAATTCTTTTTATATTTCTCTTATAACAGCTATCTAAGATATTTAAGTTTATCATAGCTGAATTATGCATTATATCAGCATCATTGTCTCCTGTAAAAACATAACCTGCACCACCCATGTCAGCTGCAAGTTGATATACTTCGTCAAATCTTTGATCAATTGCATAGTTGCATACATATTTATCTCTAAGGTCTCCAATGATAAAATCATCTGCTTGAGTCTCAGAAAATTCAGGATATTTTAGATCTACACCTCTGACCCAATAGCCCCCCTTCTTTAACCTCTTAACGAGGTGAGATCCAATAAAACCTCCTGCTCCTAATACTAAAACTTTTTTCATGTTATGCTCCTATAATAATAACAATTTCCAACACATCCACTACCAAAAATTTACTATTTTTGCATTAGGCTTTAATAATGACTTCCACGAATTTGTATCCAAAAATTGTGGATATGGTGTAAGAATAGCTATTACGTCAGAATTTTTAACACACTCTTCTAATGACTGACATTTATCCCACCCTAGATTTAAATCCACCAGGGGATCATAGACCTTTAACTGATGAATCTTATCACAACTTAACAGAGCCTTTGCAACCTCAACTTGTTGAGATCTCTCTGTTAAATAGGTATTTGGTTTATAGGCAAGACCCAACAAACTTACTGTAACTTTAGAATTAATTTTGTTTATCTCTTTTAAAATCTTTTCAACTGCTCTTTTAGGTTGCATTCTATTTATCTCCACTACTGCCTTTTGAAGAACCGCTTTTTTTCCATACCTTGAAGCAAAATTTATAAATGCCTCATTATCTCTGGGGAAACAAGGACCACCAAAACCAAGACCTGGGGAAATATATTTAGTCCCAATTCGAGAATCCTGACCAATGATAGTAGTAATTTCCCTGGCATTTGCCTTTGGAATTTCACTTAATAATTCACCTAAAAAATTTGCAAAACTTATTTTCATAGTGCAAAAACAGTTAATGGATAATTTTGCCACCTCAGCATTAATAATAGAGGTTCTTGCTATGTAAGGTGAATTATCACAGACTTTTTTATATATAGCCTCAATTATATCTCCTGATCTATTGTCATATTCTCCAACTAACACAATGTCAGGATTTAAAAAATCTCTTATAACTGACCCAATTGCTATAAATTCGGGATTATATACGTAACCAAAATCTTTACCTATTTTTTTCCCTGTTACATGTTCCAAATGTGGAATTAATTCCTGTTCTCCTGCTAGAGGCATGACAGTACTGACTATAACTATCACAGTATAATCTTTTCTTTTTTTGATAATTGGACCAATACTATCAAAAACCTTTAGTATATATTTGTTAGAAAAAGAACCATCGGTGTTTGATGGGGTAGGAACGATTATAAAAATAACATCAGAATTTAAAACACCAACATCAAATTCAGAAGAAATAAATAGGTTATGATAGACTTCTTTTAATAATTTTTCCAGGTCAGGTTCAAAAAAAGGAATCTGTTTTTTATTTATATTTGCTATTAAATCTTCATTTATATCTATTCCATAAACTTTATAATCTGCCCTGGCAAAGCAACAGGCAGTACATAATCCAAGTTTTCCTAAGCCAATTACACAAAGATTCACGTAGCACCTCTCTATTTATTGAACTTTTTAAATTTCCTAGCTCTAATAGCACACTCTACGCTTTCCTTTAACAAGTTTTCATAACCATTATCTCGCCAGGCAGCTGGCTCATTTGGATTTTCAGGATCGTGTTTTCTAACACAATACAATACCTTCTTTATATGAAAAAATTTTGCACCTGACATGGCAAATCTCAGAAACATATCGTAGTCATGGGCATTTCTATATTTTTCATTATAATATCCACATATATCATGTAGTTTTTTTTTATATAACCTACACACTCCTAAATGATACCAGTTTGCAAGACATAACTGAAAAGACCAATCAGGTTTAGATAGACGTTGTAAAATACGTCCATTATGGTCAACTACAAACATATCAGCATATACTACATCTACTTTTTTGTTTTCCAATATCCAGACCATCTCCTGGATTGCATTTGGCATTAAATAGTCATCTGCAACAAGATACATACAATATTTACCAGAGGCATTTTTAAAACCTATATTATAAGAAGCAGGAGCTCCAATATTTTCTTTCCCTTCAAAAACCTTGATTATCCTGTTTTGAGGATATCTGTATTCCCATTCTCTAATAAATTTTTTATTTTTATCATCATAATATTTTAAATAGCTTACTCTTTCATGTGTTACATTTTCTAAAAATCCTTTGATGACCTCAGAGGTGTTATCTGTAGATCCATGGTTACAAATGATGATTTCTATGTTTCGATATTCCTGAAACATAACACTATCCAGGGCAATAGGAAGATATCTTGCTTGATTATAAGTAGGAACCACAATTGAAACTAAAGGATAATCATTTTGGCTCATATTTATTCCTTCACTAAATATGCTGGTACATGGCTTAAGGGCATTTTTTTTAGTTTTACATCCATATCTTTAAAAAACTCATCAATTGCAGCTGTTTCAGCATGTATAACCCCATAATTGTCAAAAATTATTAATCCTCCTCTAACTACACATTTGTAAAGGTGCCGTAAAATGATTTTGCATGGTCTTGCAATATCCACATCAATATGGAGTAGAGCTATTTTTAGTGCAGGATGAGTGGTTGCGTACCTTGGAACAGTATCTTCAATATCTCCTTCAATTAATTCATAGTTTTTAAATCCTTTAAATTGTAAGACCCTATCCAGTTCATCTTTTGATATGGATTGCCCAGCATCATTTTCCCAATTTTTCGCAAATACTGCTTCATGTTTATTTTGTCTTGGAAACTTACCAAATGTATCAAACCCTATTACTTTTCTGGAATAGGGATTTTCGAGTATTTCTCTATATGTACAAAATCTTATAAAAGAACATCCCTTAAATACTCCACATTCTATAACATCTCCAGGAAGATGAATTATAGATTTATAGAGTTCATATTGTGCAATTAATTTTGATATTCTGGTAATATGAGATGTAAGATAAAATCCATTTTCATAATCCCAGCATCTATTAGTATCAAAACCTATAAATTTGTAGTTCATGTTAATTTCCTGTAATTAAATTGAGTAAACAAAACCAAATCTAATTAATATAACTCTGAAAAAATTTTTATTTTTGAATTATATACCTCTTTTGCCCAATTGTATAATGAAATATCTAAAGGATTATAGTACTTGATTATATTTATGTCACTTTCATCAATTTCCTCAATTTTTTTTCTTCCTCTTGTAACATTTTTTCTTGAGTATTTTATTTGGGATATATCCAATAATTTTCCCAAAAGGGACACAAACTCATCAAAGTATTCTAGAAAACCAAATAGATTTATAGCTGTTAATAAATTGTATTTTGCAATTTCTAGCATCTTAAGGTTACATTTACCATACGGAATATTCAAACCACCAGATAATCTCCTAACCATACCATTATTAATTTCAATCCAGCAGCCAGATTTAACAAAGTCACTGATAGACATTTTATTATTAACTAAAAGACTATGTAGATGATGATTTTTATTACTTCTTATATAATAATACATAGAAACAATTCTATCTACTGGTTCCCTTAAAATAGTAAGGGATAAGATTGGATAATTAATTTGTTTTATTAATGATATTTCAACATGACCACACACAAATTTAAATTTCTTTTTTTCTTTTGAATTTAACTTAATAAATTTTATGTTACCTTCTATATGAGTTCTAGCTTGTTGTCCACAATTAAATATTTCTTCACTTTTAAGTCCTAACGATTTAATAATAAAATCGGTTAATGTAGTTCCTCCAGTTTTAGGAATATGTAAAAATACAATACTGTCTATCATTTTAAAAATTTTTCTCATATATCAATTATTATAAAAATCAATTAACATTCTAACTAATCTTTTGTCATCCCACACTTTTTCCATAAAAATCCTTGAATAGTTAGAACGCTCTTTTAATAAATCTCTATCCATCACAAGCTTCTTTAAATCATTATAAAGATCCGCTTCATTGCTTATAAGCCAGGGCAAAGGCATGCCCTTAGAAAACTCATCAAGATGCTTCTTGCACCAACTATCTATCCCAGCAACCACACAAAGTCCCTGAGATAATCCCTCTAAACTGCTTACCCCATAATATCCCTGCAGATGATCAAACAGTATATGGCATCTCCTTTTTCTTTCTAAACATTCTGTATGCTTTGTATTTTCAATAAGCTCCATTTCAACAAGAAAACCATCCTTTATTAGCTCATTCATTATGTTAATAAATAATTTCGTGTTTTTCAATTTTCTTCTTGTAGGAGAATGGCAAATTTTTATTTTTTTTGTGTCCTTTGGTATAGGTTTGTATAACTCATTAGTTATTGGAATTAGGTTAGGTTGCCATCTTGCTTCTGGAAGAAGTTTTATTAAATCTGGTGTACTTACCAGGAGTTTATTTCGTTTTTTTTCTTTGTATTTCTCTCTATATTTTGCAGGATTTGATCTAAAATCAGGATGTCCATGATGGTGGTGTACTATCATTTTCCCTTTTATGTAATCTTTTACCTTAAAAGGACCAATTTCAATATCTTCATCTGCAGTCATATGAAAATGTAATACATCACTTTTTTTTAAAAGCTCTTCAATCTCATCCCATTCGCTTTGATGTTTAATCCAAGGAATATGAATATCCTTTTCATACATAAAATTATATCTTATCTCTTTAGTTATAAGCCTACATTTGTGTTCACTATATCTATTGATTGCATTTGTAAAATTAATAGCTGTTCCCGCAGGATCATTTATTGCTATCATTAATATATTCATATTAAATCATTCAGAAATATGAATTCGTCTTTATTAAAATCTTTATTTGCCTGTTTACCTATTACATAATCCCAATACATAGGAGATAAGCCAGTCCCTGGACACTTAACAGTTATATTATTTTCTGTTAGCATATCACCTTTTTTTATGTTTTTTGCAGCAACAATACTTTTTCTGAGTTTTATAATACTATTTTTTTCTCCATCAAATACTTTTTTTTCTTTAATCATAACTGACTTTTCTATGGATCTTATTCCCTTTACAAGTTCCTTCATCTCATCTGGAGTCAATGATATAGAGTGATCGCTTCCAGGCATATTTTTATCAAGTGTAAAATGTTTTTCAACAACACACGCACCATAACATATAGATGCAATAGCTGGATAAATACCTATTTCGTGCCCAGAATATCCAACTAAACATTGAAACTCATCCATTAATCGTTTAATAACTGGTAATGCTACCTCTTCGTACTGGCACGGATAAGAGCTATTACAATGCAATAATACAAAATCTACATCTTTACTTTTAAGTTCATCAACTGCCACTTTGATTTCTGCTAACGTACTCATCCCAGTAGATAAAAAAATAATCTTACCATAGTTAACTGTTTTTCTTAAAAGTGGTATGTTCACTAAATCAGCAGAGGAAATTTTAACTATCTCCACCCCTATTTTAATAATATCTTCCAGACTCTTTTCATCCCATATAGAGGCGAAAAATAAAATCCCCATCTCATCGCACAGGGCCTTTAATTTAGCAAAATCTTCTATGCTCAACTCAAGTATTTCTCTGTGTTCTCCATATGTTTTACCAAAGCTATTGTTTCCAGGGTAAGGAGTGTGATATAATTTATCTGTCATTAACGACTTAATATCTCTCTTTTGAAATTTTACTGCATCCGCTCCAGCTTCTTTTGCTTTTTCAATCAACTTTACTGCAAGCTCAAAACTACCCTGATGATTATTTCCAATCTCTGCAACAATAAAGCATGGAGAGCTCACACCAATTGTCCTACTTGATAAGTTTATTGTTTTTTTCATAGATTAAATACAGGTATATTTTTTTTTAAAAATTTTTTCAGGTCTTCTCTTATTTCTTCATATCTTCCAAAGGATGTTATCAATATACCATCTAAATCCAGAGTATTTAATGACTCAGGAGGCATAATTACATATCCAAATATTAAATTCCCATGCTTGTTTTTGTCATTGTCCACAACAGTTATAACCTTTATATCAACACAATTTAAACATGACAATACCACCTCACAGGTAGAAGATGCTCCAAAAAAGGCAAGTTTTTTGTAACCCTTATCTTTTATATCTTGGAGTTTTTCTATAATATTTTCTTTTAGTCCAGAATAAATCTGTACAATTTCAGCCATATACTGACCTAACATCATTCGTCTAATATCCTGTCCAATTGGAGTGAGTTTGTATTTAAGCCTCTTTCCATCTATGGGCTCAGGATTTACAAGTCCTTTTTCTTGCAGCTCTTTTAAATAAGAATTGACCCTTGCTCCACTTATTAAAACCCGTTTCCCTAATTCATTTTGGCTAATTTCAGGATTTGATCTGAGATTTTCTAATATTGCTATAATTCTTGCATCTTTTGTGGGTTTTAAAAAATTTTTATTTATCAAGAACACTTAAAAGCTCCAGTTGTTCCTATGTCACTCTTTTTAAAACCTTCATCCTACCATCTATCACAATCTGTAAACTCTTTAACTTTAATTTATTAATATAAGATACTTCCCTGAAAATCGACTCTGCAACCTCTTCTCTTAACCTGAAAAGTTCAGTTTTACTACCCAATAACAACCATTTTGATAACTCAAATAAATGACTATGCTCTTTATCCTGGGTATTGCAAAATAGGGTTGTTTTACTGAAAAAATCATTTATTAACTTTATAAATAAAGAATCGGACAAAAAAATGTTTTCTTTAGAAAATTTTGCAGCATATTTTCCTGCCCTATATCCGAAAACAAGGCATGAGAGAATCATCGCCCCCCCAATTCTATTTGCCCCATGCATTCCAGAGGCACACTCTCCACATGTAAATATACCATTTACATTGGTTTCAGCATATTTGTCAACTTTAGCTCCGCCGTTTTGGGCCTGGGCATAGGGTCGTATGTTTAAAATTCCGTGTCTGCTTTTTAATTTAAGGCCATCTTTATCCATAATTTTAAGTAAAAAATGGTCCAGCTTTGAATCTTCTTTACGGTAAGCAATTGGACAATGGGTGTTTCTCATTTCTATTAAGTCTGTATAAGGAATCAAAATTTTTTTATCCCCTTGAATAATAAAGGTATTTTTTTCTTTAAATGTGTTAAATACAACGAATTCTAATGTCTCACTATTTAACCAGAGCATCTGAATAAAGCCTTCATTTGTTAAACAAGCCCCTGCATCTTTGAGAACTGACAGGCTTATACCAGAGAATGGATGCTGCCATGCTATATTGTCATAAAATAAGGATGCAACTCCGCCAGCACAAAATATCAATGTCCTAGTTTTAATAGCTACATAGGTTTTACTACTTAAATCATATCCAAGTATGCCAAGTAATTTATTAGCTGCCTTATCAACAAAAATCTTGAAGATGCATATTTCTCGTAAAAATGTAACTTTATCTTTGATGCGATTAAAAAGTTTATTATAAGCCCCATTTAAATCAGAAATTACAATAGCGCTATTTTTCTCTGGTAAGAAACATCCTTTAAACTTTAATAAATTACCATTTTTATCCTGTAAAAAATCTATTCCAATTTTTTTAATTTCATAAAATCTTTCATCAATATCTTCCATCAATATAGAAACTAACTCTTTAGTTACACATCCAGGAGAGCCTATATCAATAGCCCTTTTTATGAAGTATTCTTTTTCTTCTGTAGCTAAGGGGATCTGAATGCCTACCCTCTTATTGTGATTTTGAAAAGATGAACCTGATGGCCCTTTTTGAAGAGATACAATGGCAATGCTTGTTTTGCCTTTAACACTGAGTGCTCCATAGGCAGCTTCTAGGCCAGCAAAACCAGTACCTACAATCACCACATCAAATTTTAATATTTGTATATTAGCAGCTAATTTCCTTTCCATATTTGATATAAGCCCAGTAAAAGCTTTTGCCCTGGGGTTTGTATTCGCCTGTCATTGGATTATAGTAAAGATAATTTAACCTTACCAGATTTCCTAGCTCATCCATGAGTTTGATCTCATTATATTTTTGAGATAAATCAGTTAACGTGAAATATTCTTTCTCAGAAAATATGGATGCAATATCTAAGAAAAGTTCTTTTTTATAATAAATAGGTCTATATTCTATAAGCCTTATATAGTTTGCATGGATTATTTTATTTAATTCAGCTACAAGATCCTCTGTTTTTATTTTTCCGTCTTTTGCGTATAAAATCATAGTTTGAAGAATATCATCAATTTCCCAGATACTGCCTCCAAGTTTTTTCCAGATTATATCTATTTGTTCATCAGTTAAAGAATAGGTGTTTATATTATTTTCCTTATCTAGATTTTTTAACCAATAATAAACAGAGTCCTTATCAAGATAGTCTATTTCCAATAGTTTTGAAGTCTTTGAAAGTTTAGAATGGGTATAAATCTTTTCAATAAAGTATCCATCACTACTAGCAACAATCACATGACATAGATGAGACTCTTTCGTCATTGCAATAAAGAAATTAAATACCTCTTTTATTAATTCCCTCTGTCCATTAATATAAATATCTTCCAAAGCCTGAAGCTCATCTATTAAAATAATGGGCTTTTTACCTTCTTCCTTTATATTTAACAATTCTTTTTCCATTATCTCAAAGGCATCATATTCAAAATTTTGGAGCCCTTTATAAACTTCTACATCCAATTTAAAGACCCTGAGGTTATATTGCCTTTTTTCTTTTACATCTTCTTTGGACTTACTAAAGTCTATCCCAAAAAATACACTCAAAAAATCTCTGTAGCTAGATATTACATATTTGCGCAAATTAAAATCTTTGATCTCATATTTATTCCTATCTAGTAAATCAATAAATTTATAGATCAAAGTGGTCTTTCCTCCACTTTTAGGTCCATATAAAAATAGTATTGCATTGGGTTCAGATTCTATCCATTCCTTTAAGAACTTAAGTTCTTTTTCCCTGTTTATAAATGCTACTTTTTTCATTATTTGTTCCTTATTAAATAATTACCTTATTTTCAGTTGTTAAGCATATTATTTGGACCTCCCTGATTCGTAATCAATAATGATTCCTGCCTGCTTTAGGGATAGTCCAGGTAAATCATCTGCTTCAAGCACCTTTCTAAGCGGTTCTAGGTATTTTTCATATCTTTTCCATCTTGCCACAGATTTCTTATATAATGGTTTTCTTACCTGATCATAACTTGCGGTTTTAACATCTCTTTTTGTCTTATGGAATTCAAGACACCCTTCATACCAACTCAGCCCACAGAACTCAAGCAGCTCTCTTACCTTCTCTTTTGGATTATTGACCAGGTCTTCATATTGACTTTCATAGAATTTAACGGGGAGTACCTCTCTCCAGTGCTGCATTATATCAAGATATAGACGGTAGTAATGTCCCAAGTCTTCAAGGTTATAGGCAAATGACAGTCCTGCCGCTGCAAAATGCTGAAAATAATTGGAAAGGCATGTATCATAGGGGTTCCTCTTGCAGTGAATTATCTTAACCTCTGGAAATACCAGGGCCATAAGTCCCATATATACAAAATTTTGAGGCATCTTATCTGTTACATGCAAAAATACTCCCCCGCTTAATGAATCAATAAAATCCAGATACTCCTGCGCAGCCTTATTTAACACATCTTCATTTAGTTCTAAGACAATTTCTGGAAAGGGAATGTTTTTCTCAAGCCAGCCAGGCAAACTTGTTGCTATTTCCCCCATTTTTGCCAGTTCTCCAGCGCCAAAGACCTCAGGATGTGTTGCCAGTATCTGTTCTGTTAAGGATGTTCCAGACCTTGGCATGCCCACAATAAATATAGGTTTTACAGTTTTTATTGAGGATCTTTTTGCCTTTTCAAAAAATTCTTTTGTAAATATGTTCTTTAACCTGGAAAAATATTCTTCTTCTCTTTCTCTATCATAAACCCTTGGGACAAGATCATTAGCCTCTTTTAATGCTTCAAATGCCCTGTCATATTCTCCAATGGCTTCATATAACTCAGCAAGGGTAAATTTTACAGAACAAATGTACCCCTGTCCAAGGCCTTTATTTTCTAATACCTCCCGTAAGACATCAATTCCCTCTTTTTCAGCCTTAAACTTTTTACACAAAATAGCCAGTAAGGTAACGGCCTGGGGATAGTTACCTCTCTTTCCAGTAAAAAATTCTTTTACTATATAAAAGGCCTCCTTATTCCATCCTTTTTTCTCAAAAATTGCAGCCTTCTGAAGAAGAAGTAGGTCATTTTCAGGATCTAGTTTTAAGCCTTCTTCAACCACTTCTAAGGCTTCATCCCAACCAGTACATGTCATCATTGCCTGTGCAAGCAGACGATATAGGCCTGGAATCCTGGGTGCCAGGTTAAGGGCACGTCTTGCTTCTTCTTCTGCCTTACATACAACTCCTGCCATGCTGTAAGAATTTGAGAGTTTTGCTCTAAAACTGACATTTGCAGGATCTTTTTCTATCAACATCTTACCAAGGGGTATTGCATACCATGGAGAATTTAGTTCTAAAAAAGTATCCATTAAAATAAACAAATCTTCTTTTGTTTTAGGTTTTAGAACATATGCAGCTTTTGCAATTTCTTCGGCTTCTTCATATCTTCCCAGTTGAACAAGAGAGTAGGAGAGTTTTATAAAAGCTCTGGGATCATAAGGCATTAAAACAACAGCCTTATCAAAATACCTTATTGCCTCATCGAACATCTCTCTCTCAAGATAGACTGTCCCAAGATTGAAAAGTGCCTCAAAATTTTCAGGTTCCAATTCCAATGCCTTTTTGTAAATCCTGGTTGCCTCCAGAAGCTTTTGATTAGAGAAATAAGCAGTGCCAAGGTCTATTAAGAATCTAACATTTTCAGGATCAAGGTCAGAAGCTGCCTTTAAAAAGATTCCAGCTAGATCATTTTGTCCACCCTGTAGGGCCATGATTCCCAGATGATGGTAGGCAATACTATTTTGAGGATCTCTCTTTAAAATCTCTCTATAAATTTCTTCAGCTTCTGAAAATTTCCCTTCAAGCTGATACCTTTCTCCTTTAAGTAATAAGTTAGTTATTTCCCTATCTATCTCTTCACCATTGATGACTTCCTTACCAGAAATTTTCAAGACCATAACAATCCTCACTTTTTAAACAAATTTTCTAATTTTCAGAAAAGCCAGTTTGCCTGTATATCTCTTCTAACATCTTTTTATATTTTTCATGGAATTTAGTTCTCTTAAGCATGATCTCTAAAAATGGAATGGCTTCTGTTGCCTTGTTCTGCTTAATTAAAGATTCAATAAGGATATCATATACTTGATTTTCATCAATGCCCAGATCAAAAATCTGCTTACATATCATTTCAGCCCGATTATACATCTTTAACCGGAAATTTACCTCAGCCAGGGTAATTAACGTACTGGGATCTGTGTCACCCAGTTTAACTGCTTTGACCAGATATTTTCTGGCTTCTTCTAAATCTCCTTCTTCTGCCAGAATTTTTCCGTAATTTGCATATGCTTCCAAATAAGATTCATCCATTGATATAGCTTTTTTAAAGAGTTCTTTTGCTTCTTTAAAGGCACCTTTTAAATAAAATACTACACCTAAATTAACAAGATATTCAGGTTTAGTATTATCCAGCTTTATAGCAGTATTAAAAAAATGTTCAGCAATCTCTAGCTTACCCATCTGCAGTGCCAGAAGTCCCATTAGATGGGTGGCTTCTGGATTATGGGGTTGCTCTTCGAGTATTTTTCTGTACTCTTCTTCAGCTCTAACTAAATTCCCTGCGCGATGATAAGATCTGGCAGCCTCTAACCTATCTTCTATGGATCTGATCTCTACATTTTTTTTCTCCATCTCTATTACTCCATTTAACTAACTTAAAACATTTTTCTCTATAATACCTAACCTTATCCATTGTGGTATGGTGTTCTCAATACAATTTATCACTTCTCTTTCTATATCTTCCTCATTTACTCCCTCTGTGACCCTGCCCTCTAAATATTCCTTTACATGGGAGATAACTGTATCTATATCTTTTATTCTGGCATTTATCAGGGCATCATAAACAAGTCTATTTATAAGATCTACACCCACAGCTGATCTACTAGAAGGTATGCAAAAAAATCTTATAGTATTAAAATACCTGGCCTCCATTGCCACAACCTTATTTAAACTCAAGGAGTTATTTTTATTATCTACTGGTTCACTTAACACCATATCAATTAGTCTGGAATGCATAAGCAAAACAACTACAGAAATTAACTCATCAACTTGTTTAAAATTTAATATATTGTCCTCAAGCAATTCTCCTATAGTGAGAGGTTTTTCACTTAAAATCTCTATTAATCTATCAATGGTCTTTGGATTAAGATTTGCGTTTTTATTTGTGTAGGGAAGTTCTATTTTATATTTTTTATCAAGAGAAATCACTCGCAGCACAAGTTTGATATTTTGAGTTTTTTCTCTCCATAATTTGGTGGGAATTTTTGTGCCACCCTTTACATAAATATCCTTTCTAAAAGACATATTAACCAGATAGTCCTTTAATATTTCCCTTAGTAATTCAGATCGTTGCTGTTGTAGAAATTTTACTTGCTCCTCATTTAAAAATAGACGGGGCATGTCCCAAATTGGTTCAGCCTGGCTAATATATTTCATTCTGGCATGGTACATATAAGACAATACTTCAGTAAAAAATAAGGGTTCCCAATCCTGGTTAAGATATTCATGGGCAAAATAATTTTTATTTCCAGACTCATATTTTTTTAACATCTTTCTCATAAAAGGGGAATCAAAATAGGCGGGGCTTAGTTTTTGGAGCCTCTTTATCAACTTTATACCAAGATTAATTTGGGAAATACTTCCCATATCAGGAAATAATTTAGAATAATCTAACAGCAATCTCTGAAAAGGTATATGATTGAACCACCCACACATATCATTATAGCTAACAAAACACACCCCACCAGGCTTAAGTTTTTGTCTGATAATATCTATTATATACCTTCTATTTTTATGAGATATCCAGGCAAAAATCCCATGAAGGGTAATATAGTCGAACATGGGAAATTCATTTAATCTTTCCCCCATCTCTTCAAAAGACATCTCAAAAAATGTTACATTTTTAAGTCCTGCATGCTTTTTGATTTTTTGTGAAAAGTTGATATGCTCTGGATTAAAGTCTATTCCATAAAAGTTTCCTTCAGGGTATAAGGCAGACATAACATTTAAATTAAATCCCATTCCAGATCCAAGTTCCAGGAAATTAAACCCATTTTTTAAATCAGGTGGATCATAACCTTTTAACAGGATACATAAATTCAAAAAATCAGGAGTCTGATAATAGTAGAAATTCGCAGTATATGGAACATCAGATACATAACCTTCAATCCACTCATTGGTAACAATCATAATTCCCCCTTCAATTATCTGTCTATTACAGCTTTAGCCTTAAAATAATTTTCTTTAATATCTTTATCATCTGGTTTCATTTCATAAGCACTTTTAAAATAACTCATGGCCTTTGTATATTTCCCTCCATCCCAGTATATTACTCCTATGTTGTTTAAAATATATGGATTTTTAGGATTAATTTCATATAGTTTATGAAAAAATCTAGTGGCTACATGTTTCTCACCCCTTTCAAAAAATGATTCAGCCAGTTTAATCATTCTGTCTATATCTGGAATACCGTTTTTTTGAATCATCTTATTATATAATTCCACATATTTTTTTGTTTGTTGATCCCATGAAAAATATTTTTTTATTTTTTCTCTGGCCTTTTTTTGAATTGAAAAGTTATTTTTTATCTCATTTAAAATATATTTTATTCCATTAGCTAAATCTGTTATATCTTTATTTCTTGCGATATATCCATTTATTTTATGATCTATACAGTCTTCCAACATTGTAGTGGAAAATCCAACAACAGGTACCCCCATGGCCATTGCATCTAGTGGATAAATAGTAACAGGATCATAATAAGCAGTAGATACAAATAGATCTGAAGCCCTGTAATACCATGACAAAACTTCTTCATTAGGGACTAATGGAATATGTTGTAATGGAAAGGTTATTTTTCTATCTGTTTCAATATAATCAGCACCTATCAAAATAACATAAGGTCTAACAATTTCTCTCCTATCTCTAAGTAAATGGATTGCTTCAATTAAAGTATTTATATTCTTTCTTTTACTTGCAACAGATGGAACAACTGATATTATTACATTTTTGTCCTGCTCAATTCCAAGTATATCTCTAGCTCTGGATTTCGATATGAGTTTATATTCTAGAAATGGTGTATTTGGTAAAATAACTTCTACATCTTTAAAACCTATATCTTCTACTTTATCTTTTAAAAAAGTGCTCTGACCAACAATTTTAAAATTTATAAAATCAAATATATTCTTTTTGATTCTCCAGAAAGAAGCGATTAAAGGCTGAACTTCTTCTAATACTTCAGGGCAGTTAAGACATCCATCCAAATATCCCATACAATCAAAAGGATAGTGGCAGCCCCCTGTAAATAAAGACATATCGTATATAGTGAATATAACAGATTTGCCTAAAAAAAACAAAGGAGCAATTTCCAGGTTTAAAAGACCAGGAGTCCAATGAACATGAATAATATCAGCATCCTGAACCTGTTCTAATGCGCCGAGATCCACATCAGGATCTGGAAGAGAAAAAGTAACTTCACCTTCACATTCCATTAATTTCATACCAAGTTTATTTCTCCATTGAGACAATATATCGGCAAGAAGAGGAGGGATGTTATGGGTCATATTATCTACCAGCTTTATTTTTTGTTTGAAAACAGGATCCCTGATAATTACTTTAACCGATGGATCTCCAGAACTTTTTAGAAAAGTAATGAAAACAGAGTCCACACCGTGTTTTTCCACTCCTTTGTGGATCCTGTATGCTAGAAGTCCCTGTTCCCAAAAATCTACACTACTTAAATGTACAACTTTCATATTGCCTCCCTCTTCCATGGCAAATTCATCTTTGTATGTTGATAAAATTGAGGTCTGGGATACATACTAAATAGCCTTTCTAATATTTTTTTAGAAAAACCAACCTTTTTACTAAATTGCAATAAAAATTGTGACTGCTCTTCAAAAATTCCCCCGTATTTTTCAAGATAACTAATAAGTTTTTCAAGCTCCTGTACATTTCCCTCCTGAACCATAATCAGGGCCTGAACATAATAAATCCATGCAGGATAAAAGTTTATCTTCTTTGCCCAGTTAAGCAGGAGCTTCGCCTTTTCAACCTTACCCTGAACAAGATAGTCAAAAATTTGACATAAAAATATTGGATCCCTTTTGTTAGACGGAAAATATCTATTATTGAACATATCTTCTGTAGATTGAAAAATATCACTAAGTTCTTTAGGAGTTTTTATATCGGAAATCCCCCAATAGAATTCTACTAATTCCTTTTGCTTAGATGTTATATCATCCATGGGCTCCTTAAAAAAGTCGAGAAAATATTTAGATTGACCTGTTCCCACGGGTCCTCCTCTGTAGGTAGAGAGCTTTTTTATTTCCTCAGGTCCTTCAACTTCTGTCTTTTTAAGACCTATGACCCAGTGAGGTCTATTTAAGTAAATACAAAAACCTATATGGGATCCGAAATTAAAGGACATGGTATGAGAAGAAATCAATATTAATGTCTTCAGCCTTGGTAGAAAATTTCTGTCATGAACATGACCCGCAGTAACACAGGTATATCCTTTTGATACAAAAGGTCTTTCAAAATCTAAGAGAACATCTCGCCAGGCAACACATATGAGTATGTTATCAAAATCTTTTTCAAATTCTTTTAAATAGGACAAAATTTCATGGTAGTCATATTTAAATACTAATGAACGGGAAGAATGGGGTAAAAAAACCAGTAGTGTCTTTCCCAAGGCCTTTTTAATCTCTTCAAGTTCTCCCTCTGAAAAAAGAGGTTCAGCATAGTGAATAGATGGTCCAATGGCAAAAAGTGCCTTGTTTGTAACTTGCCTTAAAAAGGGAAACCTATGGTGGCTAAACACAAAATGGGCAGGAAATGGTACAGCCAGATCATTTGGCCACACGTGATCAAATACCATTGCCGCATGTTCTAAAACTCCCTTTATTTGGTAGGACTCCTTTAATCTGGCATATTTTTTCAAAATACAGGCATGACCATATAAGTCATTTAACTTAAAGACTTCGCTGGTTATCAAAGGCCTCTCCTGTGCAAGAGATTTTATATCAGAGATAACTCCTTCAATCATCAAAATCCTCCTTCGTTTAGCTAGATCATGCTAAATCCATACCATATTTTTGCAAGGCATTTCCACCAAAAAATAAATTTTTCATGGTTGGCTTATTAACCCAGAAAAAAGACAGTTGGCATGTTAGTTGCTTATTTAAAAACTAAAGAAAAATTTTCCCACCAATAAGAGAAAAGGGGGACATGATATGGCTCTTACAATTAACACAAATATATCATCATTAATAGCCCAAAATAGCCTCAGGCTGGCATCAGATGCCCTGGCCAAGAACCAGCTCAGGCTATCTACGGGCCTTAGGGTCAATTCAGCTGCAGATGATGCAGCAGGACTATCTATTTCAAAAAGGATGACTGCCCAGATCAGAGGACTTAACCAGGCAATTAGAAATGCATATGATGGTATCTCAATGATGCAGACAGCAGAAGGTAACATGGAAGAGATGTCTAATATCCTGCAGAGAATGAGGGAGCTTGCTGTTCAGGCATCAAATGCTCTAACAGATTCTGACAGAGAAGACCTCAATCAGGAATACCAGCAAAAACTATCAGAACTTGATAGAATTGTGGATACTGCTGAGTTTAACGGGCTAAAACTACTGGATGGATCAACAGGCACGACCATATTTCAGGTAGGCCCCAATACATCAAGTGCAAACAAAATTCAGATAAATCTTTCCTCAAACCTGCACACAGATCACATTGGACTCACAAATGAATTTGGTGGAGGCTTAAAATTAAAAAGTGGTAAAAATGTAGCAGCTATTGCCGATGGATCAATTGCTATAAATGGATTTCGCTTAAACGTAACGCCCTATGTAACGAGGGCATTAAATCAGAACATGAGGAATCCTGGTACTAATTTTGGTGCATATGTTATCGAAAAGGGACACTCCCAGAGCAGTGCATATGCAATAGCCCAGGCTATTAATAACTCAAATGTG
>NZ_BAAIEW010000031.1:0-35342 GCF_054654515.1 Desulfothermus okinawensis JCM 13304
TTTGAACCTTGAACGTTGAACTTTAGACACCCACAGACCCAGCAAAGCTTGAGATATCAGAGTTAATGGAATAAGCAAATATTGTAATAATTATGACTTATTTTTCATAGTTGACTAAAAATTTAACCCAAAAATTTAGAAACCTATTTGACTTTTACCAAACAATGGTATTTAATTCTGAACAAGAATATCAAATGGGAAATTAGTGTATCCTTTTTTTAAAAGGTGATTTGAATACTTTTAATAAGTAAGGAGGTTGGGAGATGAAAAGGGTATCTATTATTTTGGGTATTTTAATTTGTTTTGTTATCTCTTTTGGGCCTGTAAGAGGAGTTTTTGCAAAAAGTAAAATTATTATTGGTTTTACAACATCTCAGACAGGAAAGCTCAATGCTGAATCCAAAGAACAGTTTAATGGCCTGGAGTTATGGAAAAAATATGTGAATAAAAATGGTGGGATTTATGTTAAAAATTTACACAGGAAATTCCCTGTTGAATTTAGATATTATGATGATGAAAGTAGTAAGGATAGAGTGCAACAATTGTACGTAAGGCTAATTAATCAAGACAAGGCGGATTTTCTGGTTAGTCCTTATAGTTCAGGTTTGACTGCTTCTTCTGCTATTATTGCAGAGCAATATGAAAAGGTGATGCTTGCAACTGGTGCAGCTTCTGATAGTATTTTTTCCAAAGGATACTCCCATGTTTTTCAGATTTATACTCCCGCCAGTCGTTATCTAACAGGTGCATTGGATTTGCTCAAAACAACAGATCCCAAGGCAAAAAAAATAGCCATTATCTTTGAACAAAGTAACTTTGCCAAGGCAGTTGCAACAGCTGCAAAAAATTATGCAGAAAAACTTGGATACAAGGTGGTTATTTTTGAGTCCTATGGAAAAGGCACCACGGACTTTACCTCATTTTTAAATAAAATTGCTGAAAAAAAGCCAGACGCAATTATAGGTGGTGGACATTTTGCCGACGGGGAAACCTTTGCCAAACAAATCTTTGAACAAAAAATACAGGTAAAATTAGTGTCTCTATTAGTTGCCCCAGCAGTTCCAAAATTTGCTGAGATAGGCAAAGCAGCACTATATGTAACAGCACCATCTCAGTGGGAACCAAAGGCCAAGTTCACAAAAAATACCGCTAAAAAGCTAGGAATAAAATGGTACGGTGTTTCTGGAGATTGGTTCATAAAAAACTATGCAAAGCTATATGGTGAAACACCAGGATATCATGCAGCAGGAGGTTTTGCTGCAGGTCTGGTCTTACAAAAGGCCATCGAAGATGCTGGATGTTTGAAATCCAGTAAGGTCATAGGTGCATTGGAGAAAATGGATATAATGACCTTTTATGGCAGAATCAAATTCGATAGAGGAGATTATTATGGTCGTCAGATAGGGCATGAAATGGTCTATCTCCAGTGGCAAAACAAGGGTGGTAAATTGGTAAAACAAGTAATTTGGCCTAAGGGAGCTGAATCAGCTAATCTTATTTACCCATACTCTAAAAAATTTTAAAGAGGAAGATAAGTGGAAGCCTGGATTGGAGCTGTAATAAATGGTATCCTCTTAGGTTTGGTCTACGGCCTTGCGGCTATGGGCCTTAACCTCATATGGGGAGTTATAAATGTAATAAATCTATCTCATGGTGCATTTATTGCCCTGGGAATGTTTGTTGCCTACTTTTTTTTCCACTTTGCAGGGTTAAGCCCTTTTATCTCAATGGTCCTGATTTTGATTATAGGACTGTTAATAGGAATGGCAGCCTATTTTATTGCACTTCACAGGGTGTTAGATGCCCCTGAATTGTCTACATTACTATCCACATATTCCTTGAGCCTTATAATTATTGGGCTTGGCACCTTTATCTTTACCACGAATCCAAGGGCAATAGATATTGGCCTTGGTTCCATAGGAGTAGGAAATATATTTATACCTGTTACAAAAATAATAACTGGATTTATATCAGTTATATTTACTGGTCTGCTTTACATATTTTTATACAAAACCTGGACCGGAAAGGCAATTAGGGCAGTCTCAATGAATAGGTCTGCTGCTGAATTTATGGGAGTAAATTCTATTCTTATACTTTCCCTATCCTTTGGGATTGGCATTGCACTTGCGATGGTTGCTGGATGTCTAATTGCAGCCATCTTTCCTTTCACTATTTTGTCTGGAGCCATTTATGAACTAAAGAGCTTTGTCATATGTGTCCTGGGGGGGTTAGGAAGCCCCCTGGGCGCACTTGTAGGTGGCCTTATTCTGGGACTCCTGGAAAACGTATTCGCACTCAAGATCCCGGTAGGATATATTCCTTTCATTGAATTTATGATTCTGGTAATTATCCTGTTGGTGAAGCCAACTGGGCTGATAAATAAGAGGTAAACAATGAAGAGAGGATATACACTGTTCTGGCTCATACCCCTAATTCTAGCAATATCTTTTTTCCCCATTATTACAAATTCTGTAATCTACAGAGAGACAGTATTTCTTATCCTAATGTATATCACCCTGGCGGTAAGTCTGAATATAATTTTGGGATATACAGGATATGTGAGCTTTGGTCATATTGTATTCTATGGCATTGGAGGATACACGGCCTTTTATTTAATGAACAAGATGGGCATCCATTTAATTCCCGCCATGATAATGGGTGGGGTTTTATCTTCCATTATTGCTTTAATTGTTGGAGAAGCTGTACTTAGACTCAGAGGGGCAATTTTTGCCATTGCAACCATTGGAATCAATGAAGCTGTGAAATCCCTGGTAACAAATCTTCCATTTTTAGGCGGGGCTACGGGGATGTTTTTTAATTTTAAGATCTATAGGACCTATGGAGGTGCATCCAAGGCCATATGGTTTGCTTATTATCTAATGGTGGTTGTTACTATACTTTCTTTGATTACCTCCTATTTTATAAAAAATTCTAAATTTGGATATGGTTTGTTTTCAATAAGAGAAGATGAGGATGCAGCAGTGGTTCTTGGAGTAAATACAAAGAAATTTAAAAATATTGCATTTGCCATATCTGCCTTTTTCCCTGGCCTGGTTGGAGCTATTTTCTTTTTTAAGGCAGGAAATATTGAACCTGAAGATGCATTCCACCTTGTTAAATCCATAGAAATGATATTTATGGTTATGTTAGGGGGATTTGGCACAGTATCAGGACCTCCCATTGGGGCGCTTTTGTATGAGAGATTAAAGGGGATACTCCTGGTCAATCCTCTGTTTAAAAATTTACATATGGCCATAGCAGGATTTATTCTACTCATAATTGTATTATTTGCTCCAGGTGGACTTGTGGGCTCATTAAGAAACAGGTTCAAAAAGTTGAGGAGCCTTTTAGAATGATCTTAAAGGTAGAAAAAGCAACTAAAAAATTTGGCGGTCTTGTGGCAGTTAACCAGGTATCTTTTCAGGTAAAAAAACAAGAAATATTCGGTATAATAGGCCCAAATGGAGCAGGCAAAACTACATTATTTAATGTAATTAGCGGGGTATATTATCCAGAGGAAGGTAAGATCTTTTTCAAAGATAAAAATATCACAAGGATGCCTCCCTATAAACGGGCTAGATTGGGAATATCCAGGACCCATCAGATAGTTAAACCCCTAAATGAGCTTACAGTCCTGGAAAATGTGCTGGTAGGTGCATGTTTTGGAAAAAGATGTTCCAGTTTAAAACAAGGGGCACATGTGGCTGAAGAAATATTAAATAGGGTTGGACTTGCCCATAAACAGGATATTATTTGTGCAAAGTTAAATGTCCCGGAAAAAAAAAGATTGGAATTGGCCAGGGCACTTGCATCTAAACCAGACATTATTTTACTTGATGAGGTCCTTGCTGGTCTAAATCCTTCTGAGGCAGATGAAATGTTAAATGTCATTATTAATATAAAAAAAACAGGCGTCACTATACTTATGATAGAACATCTCATGCATGCAATTATGAAAATTTCAGATAGAATTATTGTTCTTGACTATGGAGCAAAGATTGCAGAGGGTACTCCTGAAGAAGTATCCAATAATCCCAAAGTAATAGAAGCATATCTAGGGGATCCTGACCTTGCACTAAAGTTTAGAAAATCTAAAGGAAACAACCAATGAAGGAGAGCATCCTGGAGATCCAATCCCTTGAATCTGGATATGGAGACGTACAGATATTGTGGGGAATAAACTTAAAGGCAAAAAGATCTCAATTGACCACAGTGATAGGTTCTAATGGGTCGGGTAAGACCACGTTAATGAGGACTCTGGTGGGGGTTTTGCCTACGTGGAAGGGTAAAATAATCTTTGAGGGACGAGAGATAACTAATCTTCCGGCATATAAAAGGGCTGAAATGGGAATTATAATGATTCCTGAAGGGCGTCTCCTTTTCCCTGAGATGACTGTGTATGAGAATTTAGAAATGGGTGCGTATACAAAAGGGGCAAGAAAAGATATAAAGAAAAACATAGAATATGTTTTTTCTCTATTTCCCAGACTAAAAGAGAGATTGGACCAAAAAGCAGGTACAATGTCTGGGGGCGAGCAACAAATGGTGGCCATTGGAAGGGGACTAATGGCATCTCCAAAGATCTTAATCTTTGACGAACCAAGTTTAGGTCTTGCCCCAAAATTAGTGTTAGAGGTATTCGAGGCCATAGAAAAGTTGAAGAAAAAGGGTGTTTCAATGTTATTGGTAGAACAAAATGTGCATCTTTCTCTAGCAATTTCTGATTATGCCTATGTTATGGCTGAAGGGAAAATAATGATGCAGGGTACAGGAAAAGAACTCACTGAAAACGATGAAGTTAGAAAGACGTATCTTGGGGTTTGATGGATACCTATTATTTTTACAGGACAAAATATTTTTAACCCGGCCTCATCACTTCTCTAAAATATGCCCTCTTCTCCCAGGAAAATCCACCTGGATAACAAGGCCAGATGGCGTTATTTTGGAATATGGGATCCTCATCTATGGGATATGGTGAATGAGATTTGGCCTTTTCAAATAGCTTTGAGCCTGGTATTGGGGTGTAATATGCGAGGTGTGGTCTAAATCCATAGGACTTTGCAAACGCTATTGTAGATACAACTTCTCCGTCCCTCTCTCCTGGAAGTCCAAAAAGTATATAAACCCCTATATCTTTCTTATCAAATCCTGCCTCCAATAAATTCTCAACCCCTATATCCCACTGTTCTTTTGTGAGTTTTTTATCCAACCTTGTTTTAAAATTTCCTGTCTCAAGGCCAAGCCTGATTGTCTTAAAACCTGCCTTTTTCATGAGTATACAAATATCTTTTTCCAGATACCTTATATGCAGCCCATTTGGAGTATGGAATCTTACCCTGTGGTTATTTTTTATTACCTTTTCTAAAAAGGGTAAAAACCAATTTTCTGGCTTAAATAAAAGTGCATCGTCATAAAAGACAAAATCCCTGATTCCCCTATTATAATCAAACAAAAACTCCCCATAGATATCCTGTAGGGGCCTTTGTTTAAAGCTTGAATATAATCTTTTGCTTGCACAGTATTCGCATGAAAATGGACATCCCCTGGATCCCAATATTATGGAAAAACCTGGATTTGGATAAAGCTTAGAGGAAAGCCTAAAATTGGCCTTCTCTCCACTTATTCCAATAAATTTTGTAACCAATTTCCAATTATCTTCTGTTTCCATGGGACCTCTGATAATCAGGTCTGCATCAAGATATTTTTCTGCATGGTTTGTACAAAGGCTGGGGTAAATACCTCCAGCTATAATCTTTGTGCTTTTAAAAAGTTTTCTAATGAGTTCTATTATTGCCATAAGACCAGGATACCAATAAGTCATAACACATGAAACCATAACAAAATCAGGTGGAGACAGATTTTTCAGGGCCCCATATACAGCATTAAAATCAAGACCATATCTGGCAAATTTTCTTGGTACATGTAACAATTCAGAAGGTTTTGGAATTTCAGTCCTGGGATATGGACCTGTTCCATATTTTGATTGTTTGGGCCACTTAACATCCTTCCACATTGGATACATACAATCTAACAGGGCAACATCACAACCAGCTGATTCAAGCATACAAAGGCATGAAATAAGGCCAACTGGACGGGCCCAGAAATTATATGCAGCAAAATCATATATCCAGGGATTTATCCCCAGAATTTTTGGAGAGTCTTTTTTATTTGAGGATATCCAGGTAATCTCTGGCCATTTTGGCAAACTTTGTCTCTCTTCCTTTGTCCAATGAGAGTACCTGGAGGAAGGCCTTTTTGGCATCTTGTCTTTTTCCCAGTCTTAAGTAGTTTTCTCCAAGGAGATAGTATAGATCAGGATTGTCAGGATACGACTCTATTCCTTTTTTTATCCAGTAAATTGCAGAGGGGATCTCTGCCTTTTTTATATATAGATCTATAATGGAAAGATATGCTGGCAGGTATCTCCAATTAAGGGTCAATGCCTTTTTCTCATAAAAAATCGCATTATCTAACTCCCCTTTCTTTTTATAAATCAAGGCAAGATTGTGGGCAGCATATTCTGGAGTCTCATAGGTCTCAATTGATAGGGCCTTTTCAAAACATGAAATTGCCTTTTTTTCCTGTTTATCTGCAAGGTATGCAAGCCCCAGATTGTTCCACGCATCACCATAACCAGGATCCAATTTTGTGGCATAACTTAAGGACAAAATTGCCTTTTTGATCTCTTTGGTCTGGAGATATACAAGTCCTTTTAAAAAATAAAAATAAGGGAGTCTCTTTGCCTTATTTTCTATTTTTTTTAATTCAATAAAGGCAAGCCTTGGCTCTTGTTTTAAAATATAAGACTGGGCCAGATCCAATCTGGCCCTTACATCCCTTGTAATAAGAGGAGGATTAGTTGTTGCACATGCAGAGATAAAAAATAGCAGCACCAAAAATTTTAAATGGTTCCTTCTCATATGTTTCACGATTTCTCATTTACCTCTCACTTTTTACTTTTCACCTTAAATAACTTTATTTAAGGGATACTCAATTATCCCCTCAACACCTATATCCATAAGTTTTGGGACAAGATCTCTCACTTCATCTTTATCCACTACAACCTCTACAGAAAGCCACCCTCTTTGATAAAGGTTTGAAGTTGTTGGAGAAGTTAGGCTTGGAAGCATATTTAATACCTGATCTAAATCCTTCTCCCTTACATTCATTTTTAGACCAACCATCCTCTCAGCCTTAAGTGCACCTTTTAGCAAGGTCTTCATGTGGAGGATTTTATTTCTCTTCCACTCATCTTCCCAGGCAGACTTATTTGCTATAATCTGGGTACATGTTTGAAGTAATTCAGCAATAATCCTGAGACCATGTGCTTTGATGGTTGTACCTGTTTCAGTGACCTCTACTATGGCATCAGCAAGTCCAGCCACAACCTTTGCTTCAGTTGCTCCCCATGAAAATTCCACTTCAACATCAATGCCTGCACTTTCAAAATATTTTCTGGTAAAATTTTCAAGCTCAGTTGCTATTTTTTTACCCCTTAAGTCTTCTGGCCTCTTATATGGCGAATCCCCAGCAACAGCTAAAACCCATCTTGCGGGTCTATTACTCACTTTTGAATACACAAGTTCATCAACAACTACCACATCTGCCTCATTTTCCAGGACCCAATCCTTGCCAGTAAGCCCCACATCCAATGTCCCATCTTCCACATATATGGGCATTTCCTGTGCCCTACAAAGGGTACACTTAACAAAAGGATCGTCTATTTCAGGAAAATAATTCCTGTGGTGAAGGTTTATCTTCCAACCTGATTTTTTAAAAAGATTGATAGTTGCATCCTGAAGTGAACCCTTGGGTATTCCCAATTTCAAAACTTTTTCCTGAGACATCTACTTGTAAACCTCCTTGGGATCAAAAATTTTTTCACAACATATCTCATGTCTTATCCCGTTCTTATCTGCCACAATCCTTCTGTAAAAACAACTTCTGTATCCAGTGTGACATGCAGCAGAACCAATCTGCTCTACCAGTAATAAAACCGTATCCCTGTCACAATCTATTCTTATATCCTTTACCAATTGGACATTTCCCGATTCTTCACCTTTTTGCCAGAGTTTATTTCTGGATCTGCTGTAAAAATGCGCCTTTTTTGTATTTAGTGTTGCTTCCCATGCCTCTTTGTTCATATAAGCAAGCATGAGCACATCCAGGGACTTATAGTCCTGTACAATAACAGGAACAAGCCCTTCACATTTTTCAAAATCTGGTTCCATTATTAAGCTCCTCTAATTCACTTAAGTTCTGCCCTGAGCTGACCACATGCAGCACTAATATCCTGCCCCTTACTTTTTCGCAAGGTAACAATTTGTCCCTTGGACCTTAAAAATTCTTCAAAGGCCAAGACATCTTTTTCCTCTGGCGGCAAAAAATCTATTCCAGGGCCTGGATTAAATCTAATTAAATTGATTTTACACTTTAGATTAGAAAGCACCTTATTTAGCTCCTTTGCATGGGACAGGGAATCATTTACACCCCCGATCAATATATATTCAATGGTAATTCTCTGTCTATTTCTCAGGGGAATAGACCTGAGTAAATCAATTAGCTCACAAATGTCCATAATCTTTGCTGCCCTTGGCATGATCTGTTCCCTTAGGCTCTGGGTGGGGGCATGGAGGGATATGGCAATTGATCCCAGATCCTTTTTTGCAAATTCCATAAGTGGTCTGGGGATACCAACTGAAGATATAGTGGTATGCCTGTAGGAAAAATCAAATCCCTGTTTATCCCTTAATATAGCAATGGCCTTTTTTACATTTTCCCAATTAAGAAGGGGTTCTCCCATACCCATAAAAACCAGGTTTCTAATTTTTAGCCTGGCCTTTATTTCCTTTAAATACGCCCTTGCGACAAGTATCTGGCCCAGTATCTCACCCTGGGTCAAATTCCTTATAAATCCCATCTTACCTGTGCTGCAAAATAAACAGCCAAGCGCACAGCCCACCTGGGAGGATAGACACTGGGTATAGTGGGTCCTCTCAGGTATAAGCACTGTCTCTATTATATTTTCATCCTTTAGGCCCAGGCCCAGTTTAATGGTCCCATCTTCACTGGTTTTAACAGCTAAAATCTGGGGAAGTTCAATTACAAAATCTTCTGCCAGCCTCTGACGAAAACCTTTGGGGAGGTTACTCATGGAAAAAAAATCAAATACTCCCCGCGTATAAATCCAGTTCCATATCTGGGACCTTCTAAACTTAGGCTCAGCTATTTCCTTCAAATAAACTTCTAGTTCTTGGGCAGAAAGATCCAAAATATTTTTCATAAACAACTCCACACGCCCGAAACCGGGCGGTGTTTTTTTAAGATGCTCAGGAAAATCCACCACTAGGGGAACAACTACTTGCACTGGCAACTGGGCCCTGCTGGGCCCCTTTTACATTCACTGCTGATAAGAGCTTTTTTACATTAGAAGATCCACAATAAGGACATTTTACCTTATCATCATAAGAGATAACAAGTTCTTCAAATTCCTTTTTACAGTCATCACAGACAAATTCAAACAAAATCATATCTCACCCTCCTGCTGAAAGTTGACTTAATTATAATAAGATTTATCCAAAGTCAAAAAAGTCAAGGCTTATCAAAATAGGCCACTGCTTCTATTTCTATCTTTGCACCCTTGGGAAGAGAGCTCACTTGAACAGCTGCCCTTGCAGGAGGGTTTGTTTTGAAAAATCTGGCATACACATCATTCATTTTTACAAAATCATTTAAATCCAACAAGTACACAGTAGTCTTGACTATATTTTCATAAGTTAGCCCCACTTCCTTTAAAATAGCCCCTATGTTTTTTAAAACTTGTTCTGTCTCCTCTTCTATTGTTCCCTTTAACATCTCATTTGTTTTGGGATCAATTGCAATCTGGCCTGATATAAACATAAAATTCCCTGCTACTATGGCCTGGGAATAAGGGCCAATTGCCTTTGGCGCATTATTTGTGGTAACACATTTTTTCATCAACAAAACACCTCCTTTTTTACCTCTCTTTTAAAGATATCAAATTCATGGCCTAATTTTTTAATCAATAGTTCCAGATTCTCCCAATTGTTATTGGAGGCTGCTATTTCAATTTGTTGTGATAAATTTTTAAGCCTCTCTGCTCCCACCATAGCCGAAGATCCTTTTATTGTATGGGCTATTTTTTTGACCATATCTGAATTTTTATTCAAAAACTCTTCTTGTAGTTCTTGGATTCGAGACGGAGTGACCCTCATAAAGGTATTCAAAGCCCTATGTGCCAATTTTTCACTTCCACCCATTCTCTCCAAAAAGCCAGACTTGTCTAAAACAGGAATCCTCTCATATGGTTTTACAGACTCTTTAGGCCTTAGTTTATCCAAACCATGATCATTTTTTTTCCTTCTACTAGTATCTTTTTCTCCTAACCACTTTTCCACCACCTTCCTTAGTTCCTCTGCTCCCACTGGTTTAGATACATAGTCATTCATGCCCACATCTTGTGCTAATACTTGGTATTTCTTCATTGCATGAGCAGTAAGGGCTATAACAACAACATTGGGATTTTTGACCCCTGAAGATGCGGACCTTATTTTTTTTGTTACCTCATATCCATCCATATCTGGAAGCTGTATATCCATGAAAACCAGATGATAATCCCTTTGTTTCAAAAGAGATAGGGCTTCCCCTCCTGTGGATGCAATGTCTACTATAAGTCCCATCTTTTCCAGTATTGCTTTTAAGACTTCCTGGTTTACAGGATTATCCTCCACTACTAAAATGGGAACGTCTTTGGGTATTTTTATTTTAACATCATCCTTAGGTAAGTCCACAATGAGGGATGTAGCTTTTTTTGGGGAAACCACATTCTCTATTGTAGAAATGAGATCTCTAAAACATATAGGCTTAATTAAAAAGTCATGTTCAGTTATACCTTGTTCCCCATGCAATAAGTCTTTAAAATTGTAATATGAAACTGAAAATACAATAGGTGTTTTTTTTAATGATGGATGGGCTTCAATCTGTTTCCTAAAAACATCACCTTGCATATCAGACAAAAAATAATCCACTATTACAACCTTATATGGATCTTTTATTAAATAACCACTTTTTAATTCTGAAATGGCCAAAACACCACTGGTCTCTCCCTTTGCCCTAAGTCCAATGCCCCTTAAAAAAGAGACCACATTCTTTAGAAAAGTAACATTGTCATCAACCACCAACACATGAATGCCTTTTATGTTTTCAGAAACATGCAAATATTCTAAATTAGAGGGTACCTTTAAGCTTAAAGTAAACCAAAACTCCGATCCTTTTCCCTCCTCGCTATATACGCCAATTTCTCCTCCCATTAGTTGAACTAAATGTTTTGAGATGGAAAGTCCTAAACCACTTCCGCCATATCGCCTTGTAATACTGGAGTCTGCCTGGGTAAATTTCTCAAATAATAGTTGTTGCTTGTCTTTGGGAATACCAACACCTGTATCTTTCACAGAGATTCTAACAAACAGAACATCCTCTGTCTTGGATACAAAATTCAATTTTATAACTATTTCTCCATGCTCTGTAAATTTTATTGCATTGCCAATTAAGTTAATCAAGACCTGTCTTATTCTAACTGGATCTCCAATCACCTTTATGGGAACAATTGGATCCACATAATTTATTATTTCCAAGCCCTTTTGCTGGGCAATGGAACACATTGATCTTACTGTCTCCTCTAAAAGATCATGTAGCTCAAATTCCACCTCATCTAATTTAAATTTTCCTGATTCAATTTTTGAAAGATCCAGAATGTCATTTAAAAGGATTAAAAGAGAATTAGCACTATTTAAAGCAGTAACACAAAAATGTCTTTGTTCCTCATTTAACTCGCTATCTTTTAAAAGGGAAAGCATCCCTATTATCCCATTCAAGGGAGTACGTATTTCATGGGACATATTAGCCAAAAATTCACCTTTTGCCTTTGATGCATCTTCTGCCCTGGCCAATGCTTCTTGCAAATACACATTTATGTCCTTTAATTCCTCCTCCATATTTTTTCTATCACTAATATCCACTAGCACCCCTTCAAAATGGGAGGGCTTTAAGTCATCTCCTATAACCATTCGTAGGCTCAATGTGGCCCAAAACCTGGTGCCATCTTTTCTCCTCAACTCTGTTTCATAATTATCAACAGAACCACCTTTTTTTACCAATTCCAAGAGTTTCTCACAGGAGTTTGAATCTACAAATAATTGAGAGGGAAGGTGTTTATAAAAATCCATCATTTCATCTGGTAAGTCAAAACCTAAAAGGGAAGCCAATTTGGGATTTGCAGAAAGGAAAGTTCCATCAATACTAAGCTGAAATATACCCACAAGTGCATTTTCAAAGATAGACCTATATTTTTTTTCGCTATTTTTTAATCTTTCCTCTAAAATCTTTCTTCTTTTTATCTCTTCCTGTAACTCAATATTTTTCTTCTCTATTTCCCTTTGATATTTAGCAGATTCTTGTAATTTTGCCTTTAAAACCAAATTTTGGGCGTTCATGTTTAAAGATATTAAAAAACCAGTAAACAATAACACACCCAAAACCAAAAGGGATAATGGATATAGCCAGACCTTTATGGTGTTGGTTTTACCAAATGGATAGAGAATAATAATAGAGTACTCTCCCCCTTTAATGGGAAAACAAATTGTAATAACAGGATATTCTTTTAGACTATCTTTAGATACTAAAACAACCTTTTTACCAGTGCTAAATTTACTAGGTAGAGACACAAAACTATCTGTTGCATCGAGAAAAACTCCATTTTTAAGATAAATGAGGTGATTTTTATCAGCAAAAAATACAAAACTCTTTTTTAGTCCCAACAAGTTGTCTATACTCTTGGAATTTATTTGAGCAAATATTTGTCCAACAAATTTCTTTTTAAAAAAATATGGAATAGAAAATATCAATTCATACCCATTAGATGTTTTATAAAAAAAGAAAAAAGGCCTGGTTCTATCTTTAGACAAAAATTTTTTCCATTTTATGTAAATGGGTTCATGGGTTTGTTTGGCCTTGGTATCTACCAGTATCTTGCCAGATTGGTCCAGAAAAAGAAGACGCTCATATATATTTATTCCCTCTAATTTTTTACTTTCCAGGATGTAGTTGAATTCACGTCTAATGGAGAGGAGTGTGGCCCTAAGACCATACTCCATGGACATGCCAAGGGCTTTATTTTCAAAATAAGAACTAATAGCCCTGCTTGATGATAGTTCAATTAAGTCATTTTTTCTCTCATCAAAAAAATAGGTAAGACCAAGAACTCTATTTTTTATTGTTGAAACAATTTCTTTTTTTTCTGCCTTTAATAGAGAAACTTGAGCCCTGTAATTAAAAAAAATAAGCAATCCAATAAAGGCTATCAAAAAAATAGTTGCAAATATAAAAAAAAGTTTTTCTTTTAACTTCAAATAGTCTTTTATTCTAGCCAATTTTTTCTCCACACTCAAAAAAATCAGGATAATAATCCAACACAGCAGGATAATATTTTTTTACCAATTTAATATAAATACCATCTCTCTTTATGTCATACAAAAACCTCTCAAAGGCATCTCTTAACTTATACGCTTCCTTTTGAAATGCACAGGCCATTGTCTGCCTACCAGAAATAGGACCAATAATCTTAATGAGTCCAGGAAATTTTTCCAAGGCAATAAGTGCATCTGGCACATCTAGCAGAGCAGTATCACCCTTACCATTTATCACTGCAGGAGCCAGTTCGTTTAAATTTTTATTAAAATTTAGTATTTTTGCTCCATATTTCTCAAGATCATATAACCTTGCATCAAGGCATGTACCTGGAACATTAAGCACGCTTCGCCCCTTTAGTTTTTTTAGCACCATTTTTATGTCCCTTAAAACATCTCCTGAGGGTATAATGGGGGTTAATTTACTCTCAGCCCTGGATATTAACCATATTTGGGTTGGAAACACAGGGGATGAATATGAAACCAACTTCTGTCTCCAGTCAAGGACAGTAAGACCAGTTGCTATAATGTCTCCTTTTACTGGACAGTCTCCAAGAATCTTAATCTGATTTCCCTTAACCTCTATTTTCTTACCAATCAAATCACTAATTATGTGTTTCCAGTCACTTTTAACAAACTGGTATCTAACACCTATATACTTTGCAAACAATTTTATTAAATCCACAGAAAAGCCATCTCCACTTCCAGTTACAAAATTGGCATAGGGTACCCCAAGGTGTCTTATTACACCCCTTTTTTTTATTTCAGACAAATCTGCCCCAAAAGCCACATGTACAGAGAAAAAGACAAGCACAAGAAAAACAACACCTAACTTTGTAATTCTTTTACTGAGCATGGCCCATTTCCTCCTCTTTTTTTTTCATAACATACCAGGTTCTTTCCGTTCCTTTTGGCCCTGTATAGCTCTCTATCAGCACGGTCTATGAGGCTAGATAAATCATCACCTGTTTTGTATTGAGCAACACCAAAGCTGGCGGTAATTTTGTCTATTTTTGAAATCTTGATATTTTCTATTAGTTTTCTTATATCATTAGCTACTTGGACTGCTGATAATAGGTCAGTTTCAGGTAGTAAAATAACAAACTCCTCACCTCCCCACCTAGCTGCAAGATCAACCTTTCTTATCCTTTTATTTATTGAATTTGCAATGGCAATTAACACCTCATCTCCCACATTGTGGCCAAATGTATCATTTATATTTTTAAAGTCATCAATATCTAGCATAATAATACTAAATGGCCTGAGATGTCTCTTGACTCTTTCAACTTCTTCTTCAAACTTTTTTATAAAGTATCTTCGATTATATAATCCTGTCAAAGGATCCCTTATTGACCATTCCAACAACTTATTGTGCAATTTTTTGTATTTGGTAACATCAATTAAGTAATGCAAATACATATCTTTTTCTACTGGAATCCAGAATGCATCAAAAATATTTTCTTCTACATCTAATTCCATCTCCATTGGAGTTTGAGTCATTAATGCATCATCTGCCTTACAAAACCTACATTTAATACCAGGTAATATAATCCCTGTTCTTTCCATTGTCTCCTTGGCATCAGGGGGAATATATTTTGCATCTAAGATGGAATTCCAGCAATAATCATCTACTCTGGAACCCATCTTCTTGGCATACTCATTTTGGGCAATAATCTTTCTATCTGAGTTAATTAACCAAACTGGATGAGGCAAGCTCTCCAGCAGAACTTTGTTTTTCCTCTGCTCTGTAAATTTTGACATTTCTATTTTTTTCTCTGATGTTATATCTATAAGGGCAATTCTCACAGAATTCACTTCCTTTACCCCAATGGGATTAATTTCAATCACATACCACTTTTTGCCGCTCTTTGTGTCTACTTCAATTTCCTTTTTAAAGGACTTACCATCTTTGACACACTTTTCAATTAAATCATTTAAGCTATATCTATCAAAAAATGACCTCAATAATGGCTGATAGTCTGAGGAGTTAGATATTTTTTCACCTACTATCTCCTGTAGTATCTCTTTGGCCCTTGGGTTTATGTATTCAATTTCACCTCCCCTTTTAATCCTCAAAATCCCAATAGGAGCTGTTTCTGATAGCTCCAATATCAACTCATTTTTCTTAAGCAGTTGTTGTTCAAGAATCTTTCTATCTGTTATATCCCTTACTATTGCTAAAAGAGCTGGGCCTTCAGCAAACTCCACCCTGGATAAACTCACTTCAGTAAATAAGATGCTACTACCATCTAGCCTTTTGTGTAACCATTCAAAACGCTGGGGTTTTCCAGAAAATACCCTTTTTATCTTATCCAATGCCAATTCTTTTGAAGACATGCCATTTGCTTGGACTTTGGGAGACAAATCATAAGGGGTTTTACCAATCAATTGTTCTTTTGTTGTACATCCAAAAAGCCTTAAGGTTGCAGGATTGGCGTCAACAAAAAATCCATCTTCATCCAGTAAAAATATCGCATCATTTGCCGCCTCAAATAATACTCTAAATCTATCCTCTTGCCTTTTTAGCTCCCTTTCTAGTTCCCTTGTTTTAGTAACATCAGTGAGGATACCCAAAGCTATCCATTCACCTTGAAATTTTAAGGGTTTTATAATTACTTCTAGATGTTTATCTCTGCCATTTATTTCTAAATTTAAGTTAATGGGCCTGTTTAACCTGGCCCCTGTTCCTGTAGAGGCAAACAGACAAAATTCCTCTCTCACTCTGGAGAGCTTTGCCTCATCTGTAATAAAAATAGAATGGAGTTCTTCCCCCAGGAGGTCTTCAATCTTATATCCCAAAATATCTTCAACAGCCTTATTTAAAAAGCAAACCTTACCTCTAGAATTTAAAACAACAATCCCATCTGAAAATGAATTTATTATAACCTCCAGTACATAAGTGCTGTCCCAGGAACTACATTCACAACCCTTCTCCATACATATTTTATTTACTTTCTGTAAAAACTTTATACTGTTGTCCACTTAAGTCCCCCCCCTACCATAAAAAATCAACTAAAAAACAGCCTTTAAAATATAACCCTATAAGCCCCATAAATAGAGCCCTGTTTCTTCATCAAATTCCCTTTTCAAATAACCCCCTTCAAATGGAATTATTGTATATTCAAAGGCAAACACAAAGCTTCCCTCTGTTAAATGGCCTCCATAGACATCTCCTTTTCTGTCTCCCAGAACTATGTGGGCATGAACAAATGGATCATTGTCTTTCATTGATATATTCCCTTTTAGGACCAGGACCTCCACAGGTTTTTCAATCTTATTTAGAATATATCCTCTCTTTTCCTGATCATAATATCCAATTGTCACGAATTTTAGAGCGCCTATTCCATGGACAATTCCATTTGTTATGTTCTTGATTTTACATATTCTTGTGAGTTCTACAATCAAATCACTTCCACGGGAAAGCCTGCCAACAATAACTTCATTTTTCAATTTAAACGTCTTTGGAATCATTTTTCACCTTCCTTTTTTTTCTCAAGCCCAGTTTATCAAAATGACAAACTGGGCTTAAGTTTCACGTTTCTCCATTTTTTTCTCCAGATAACAATATATTCCCTGGCCCATTAGAGCAGGTTTAAAACACATATTACAAGACTCACACAGTGCGTCCTCTACATCCCCAGACTTCCACCTGGAAACAAGATGGGGTTCCCTGATCAAGGGTCTGGACATGCTAACCATATCACAGATGTTGTCTTTGATCAGTTGATTACTGGAATCAAACTTCCTTATGCCCCCAACTAAAATAAGTGGCACAGAGATCTTTTGTTTAAAAACCCTTGCACGGTCTAGATAATAAATCTCTCCCAGTTTATTTGCAATCTTTTTGGTCCTTGATGGAATCAAATCTTTAGATATAAGGGTCCCTCCGCTCATTTCAATGCCATCTATACCATTTTCTTCTAACAGTTTTGATACATAGAGCATTTCTCCAAAAGACATCTGAGGATCCAAAAAATCTTCACAATTTATCTTTACTATTACAGGAAAATCTTCTCCAACTATTTCCCGTATGGCAAGATATACCTCTAAAAGAAGCCTTGATCTCCCTTTAATATCCCCTCCATATTCATCATCCCTTTTGTTAAAATAAGGAGACAAAAATTGACTTAACAGGTATCCATGGGCGCTGTGGATTTGCACACCATCAAATCCAGCAAGCTTTGCCCTCTTGGCAGCTAGGGCAAACTTAAAGGTTACCTCTTGAATCTCTTTCTTAGTCATTTCCCTTGCCTTAGCTGACCTAAAATCGCTCTTTATCTCAAAATCTGATGGACCCATACCATCTCTTCCTTCTGGACTAAAGAAAAAAACACCACTGTGGGCTATCTGTAAAAATATCTTTGAACCGTACCTGTGGACTGCCTCTGGAATTTTCCTTAGGTCATCTATAAGCTCATCTGAATATACCCCCAGCTGCCATGGACTTGCCTGACCTCTTTTATCCACATATGCATGACCAGAGATTATTAGCCCAACCTCTCCCTTTGCCAGTTCTTCCATAACCTTGATCAAGGGTTCTGTAACTTCACCTTTTTCTGAGGCAAGTCCTTCCCACGTGGCTGAGCGGACAAATCTATTTTTTACCTTGCAATTTCCAATCGTTATTTCTGAAAAAACATCTGATGACATAATACCTCCCCATAACACCCTTAATTTAATTTTCTGCCTATTCCTTTAGCTCCGAAGTCTCAAGCTTTAATGTGTATGTTATCTGTGTATGTGCCTGAAGTTCAATGTTCAAAGTTCAACGTTTTAGTACTCTTCATCCTTAGCCCTTCTACCTTTCACTATTCACTAACAACTAAAGACTAACCACTAACAACTAAAAATCAAAAACTGCTCACTAATCACTATTCTTGCTGATTATGAGGATTAACAGAAATTGTCTTTTTGTCAATTTACTGTTATTGTCTTTTCATTCAGGATACACCAACCACTTAAAAAATTTGTTTATTTTAAATAATCATATAAAAGTAACCAATTAACTAAGTCCAAGGAGCCAAAGGAGCCACTTATGATAGAGATTCCAAAAGGGTATCTATTTTCAACAGCAGAGGCAAATTTTAGGTACAAACAAAGGGATGATTTGGGATTAATCCTTTCTGAAAAACCCGCTAATGTTGCAGCGGTCTTCACCCAAAATAAATTTAGAGCAGCACCAATATATATATGTATTAATAGGATCAAAAAGATGAATAACATAGCAAGGGGTATTGTTATAAATTCAGGTATTGCAAATGCGGGAACAGGAGAACAAGGGATTTACAATTGTGAAAAAAGCCTTGAACTAGTTGGACAGGAATTAAAAGTTGATCCTAATTTACTTCTACCTGCCTCTACTGGTGTTATTGGAGAACAATTTAAAATGAAACGCTGGGAAATTGGAGCTAAAAAACTATCTAAAAATCTGGGGAAAAAAAATATTATACATGTGGCAAAGGCAATAATGACCACAGATACCTTTCCAAAGATATCCTTCTCAAAGGAAAAAGATATTTCAGTTGCTGGAATTGCAAAGGGTGCAGGAATGATATGTCCCAATATGGCTACAATGTTAGCTTTTATAATTACCGATATTTCAATAGAAAGCTTATTGTTTCAAGAAATTTTAAAGGAAATAACTGAAAATTCATTTAATAGAATTTCTGTGGATGGTGATACTTCCACAAATGATTGTGTAATTGCAATGGCAAATGGAGCTAGTGGTAAAAAAATATCAGAAAAAAATGATCTGATGAACTTCAAAAAGATATTACATGACGTAATGTATGACCTGGCCTATAAAATAGTCCAGGATGCAGAAGGTGGAACAAAGGTTATTCACCTTGAAGTAAAGAGGACAAAGACACAGGAAGATGCCAAAAAGATAGCCCAGGTAATTTCCAATTCTCCCCTGGTGAAAACAGCATTTTTCGGTGAAGATGCCAACTGGGGCAGAATAGTGGCAGCAATTGGAAGGAGTGGAACAGATATAGATGTAGATAAGGTAAAAATAACAATAGGAGACATGGAAATATTTAAAAATGGGATAGGCGTTTTTGGAGATATTGATACAATCTTGACTCCTTATTTAAAAAAGCAGGATATATTTCTATGTGTGGACATGGGAGAGGATACAAATTTTACATACCAGATGTTATTTTCAGACCTATCAGATGAATATGTGAGAATAAATAGTGGATATAGGAGTTGAGCAAAACATATGTGAACTATCATTTTAAACTTGAAAACCGTTTACAGATCGTATACACCTAAATAAAATTTTTAGGCAACCCTTGATCTAAGGAGCAAAGACACAATGAAGAGAAAGTCTACATTTCTAGAACTCAAGGAAAGGGAACGGGAGAAAAGGAGGGAACTCATATTAGAAGCTGCCACACATTTATTTTCTACACGAAACTTTTCTGAAATAGGGATGAGGGACATTGCAGAAGAGGCAGGGATTTCCCCTGCATCTATTTACAGATATTTTCCCAATAGAGACGCTATTTTACTTGAGGTTTTAGGGCAGGATATAAATGAAGGTAGGCTCAGGCAACTCAAAAGACTTGAAGAAGGTGCAAATTCTTTGGAAGAATTTGCCATTGGAATAGTTGATTTCTTTTTTGACAAAGAAGCAACATTACACATGCTTGCCCATTTTCTATTAAATGAAAAGGTAGATCCCAATATTTTAAATCAATTTAAACTCAACCAGAAATTCTTTTTAGAACACTTTGCCAATTTATTAAAAAAGATTGGAATCTCCCTGGATAACATTCAAGAATTTGCAGAAGTATTTTTTGCCTCCATATTTGGTATTATAATAACCTTTAAAAACACTGCAGAACAAGATAGAGAAAAGGCCAGGGAAGATATATATGAAACTGTAAAATTTGCTTGTAAAATCTTTGAAAGGGCACTCAACTATTAAAGTAAAAGTTAACAAAGGGAAACTTAGTTTATTTTTTGGAGAGGCCTATGACAACTGATATCCTTCTTGAAACTGGAACCAATGAATTAGAAATAGTTGAATTTTATATTGAAAAATCCTCAGGAGAAAAAGAATATTACGGGATCAATGTAATCAAAGTCCAGGAAATAATACGTTTTCCTGAAATAACCAGGATCCCGGTTAAACCCCACCCCTGTTTTATTGGTTTAATAAGATTGAGAGAAGAAGTTATGCCACTTCTGGACCTTGGGATATATCTCTATAAAACACCTCTAAATTCCACTGGTAAAATAATCATAACAGAATTTAATAAAATGAAGGTGGGCTTTCTGGTCTCTGGTCTCACCAGGATACACAGGATTAGTTGGGAAGACGTAACTCCACCAGTTGAAATAGAATATGGAGGGAAAACCCCATGTATTACAGGTGTGGTAAAGTTTCACGACAGGATTGTGTTCACTTTAGATGTTGAAAAAATAGTAGCAGATATGGTTCCAATGTTCTTAGAAGAGGGCATAATAACTGAAAAACAGGCCAAAAAAAAATACAAGGTGCTTATTGCCGACGACTCACCCACCATACGCAATATGCTAATATCAAATTTAAAAGGCTTTGACATACATGCCGCAAAAAATGGCCAGGAGGCATATGAATACCTCATGGAACTAAAAAAAAGTGAAGGTGATATAACAACCAGATGCAACCTGGTCATAACTGATATTGAAATGCCTCAGATGGATGGATTTACCCTTACAAAAAAGATTAAAGAAGATCCTGTTCTAAGGAAAATTCCCGTTATCCTGTTTTCTTCAATGATTACAGACAAGATCTTACATAAGGGACAATCTGTTGGGGCTGATGATCAGATTTCAAAGCCTGAAATAAAAGATTTGGCCATAAGGGCCATTCAATTAATAGAACAAACCCAGAAATAAAGGTTCAATTACTATTAATACAGTTTATTTTGTAAACACAGAACTCACAAAAATTGGTATCCACAGGGCCAAAAATAGGGCCATCTATCATATGATATATCAAAAAACCTAAAATTTCCGGGAAATCATGTTTAAAAAAATTATGGTACCTCTCTAAGGATTCTGGTTTTAACCTTCGAGTGTCCACCCACACTACCTCCCTTCCATCCCTGGACAGATCCACAAATCCACCAATTATATCTTTAAAATTGCCATGTTGCTTACCATATAAATATATGTAAAAAGGTAATTGTATGTCTTTTAAAAATCTATATAGCTCGAAAAAACCATCTATATCATCTATTGAAGGCAATTCAAATTCCCTAAAAATATTACCTTTATCTGGTATTCTGCCTGTTTTATAATCCAATATATATGTATATTGGTCTCTTTTATCTATTCTATCTATTTTTCCCTGAATTATAAATTTTTTTTCACCAACCAATATATTTGATTTAATTTCCTTTTCCAAGGCTAGTATCTCTGTCTTTCCTGGTAGGTTTTCAAAAAAATTATTTAAACGGTACTTTGCTGACACAATCAGCATGTCCTTCTTTGATCTTGATATCTTTTTAAAAATAGGATTCTCATTAAAGAGACTTAAAAATATCTCTTCTAATAAATTGAAGTTTAATTTATCTTTATTTATCAAGTGATTGCGTTTAATACTGCGCTTAAAAAAAAGTTCCAAAGTAGTGTGAATAATGGTACCAAGTTCATTTAAAGAAATATCATCAGGTTCTTGTCTTGTTTGTAATTTGAGGATATATTTATATAAAAAATGTTTTGGACATTTGATATATAAATTTAACATTGTTGGACTAATGTGGGTGATAGTGGAGGCTATATTTTCTTTTAAATCTTCACTTTTTTCTAAAAATATATCTGTACGCCCAGGTATAATTAAATTTCCTGAAGATTTTTTTAAATTCACAATATATTCTTTTGTTTTCACTGAAACATCAGGTCCTTTTATTAATTCGTGGGTCTCTTTTTCAAATTCCCATATCAATTTTTCTATGAATCTGGACCTGGTCCTTTTGCCTTCTAAACTTCCTGATGATACCATTTTATTTTGATATAGAAGTGTCACCTCCTCTGAGCTTTTAACCAGCCGTTCAAAATGATATGCATATATACTTTCTTCTTTTCCCCTGGTGGGAAATCCCATTGATTCCCTTATCTCCAGAGGCAAAAGGGGTGAAGGGGTTGGAACTGCTGGAAGTATACCTTCATTGGCATCAATTATAATCAGGTGATGAAATCCTAAATCCCTACTCTCCAATACACCCATTATCTGTATCCCACATATTGGCTCCCCTTCAAAGGGAACCCTCAGTGTGGTCATTATTTTCCTGGCAATGGAATAGAGTTCCTGTGTGCTAACCACCTCATCTGAAAATATGGACATAGAAAAATAGTCTTCTATTGCTCCCATGAGATAGAATACAAATTCTTTCTCCATTAACTCAAGGTTATTAAAGTGGAATTTTATAAAATCCAATAAAACACCTATTGCTTTTCCAAGCTCTCTTAATGAATGGCTCTTTTCAAAGGACCTAATTATTTTTTCAAAAAATTCCTCAACAACCTCATAAATTAAATGGGGATTTTTGCCCATCTCCATAATTTCGTCAGAAAAACTGCCAATAAGGGACATGGCCTCGTCTCGGGTAATAAAGGGGTCTTGAAACTGGTCCAAACACTTGAGAAAAGTTGATAATTCATCAAATTCCCTGAGGTACGGGCCCCTTAAAAGCTTCATGAATTCATAGGTGGGATATCCATAAGTTGTATCCTTCTTTAAAATCATCTTAAATAAAAGGTCCATTAAAACAAAAATACCACTTAACTGAAAGGGGTATCCCATTGTAATATTTACCTCGAGATCCTCTGGTATGTTAAACAAAAGTGGGATGAGTGCATTTGGATTTGGAACTATAATAGCCAGACCATCAGGACCGCTTAGTTTATCTTTTAGTGAGAGCAATTTTTCCTTAACTTCCTTAAGCTCAGTATGGAGGTCATGGGAGTCAATAAAGGTTATTTCCCTCTTATGACAAGGGGCTTCAACTGCTACCTCCCCTAAATCTTTTATATCCCACTGATTGATCCAATCTCTATATATGCGGGGTAAATTTTCAAAATCTGCCTGCCAATAAAACACACTGTCATTTTCATAAAATTTTTTAAACAGATTTGATTCCGCCTTTGTCAGGGCAAAAAAACCAACAAAATAAAAGTTCCCCTCCATTTCAATATCATCTAACTGAGCAAGAAACCTGAGTTTCTTGGGATGGGTGATAAACCTGTTGTCCATTAGATAATCATTATATCTTTTATACAGAGCACCCAACCTTTCAAGTAAGATAGCCCCCCTCTTACCTACCCTTTCAACTGGGGGATACAGGATATCTTTGGGTGTAACCATTTCCAAATCCAGTTCCCTGAAGAGCTTTGCCAGCTCGCAAGCCCAGTAGAAAAATTCTCCAAAGCCCTGGTGATATTTTGGAGGCAGCTCTTCCATTGCAGCAATGTAAGCAGCATACGCCTGTTCCATCTCATTTAATGTTATGTAGCCTGCCAAGTCCCCCCCATATTCAAAAAAGAGGTCCTTTATCCAGTCTTCAAAACCAAACATTTTGCCCAAAATACAGGGCTTATCAATGTACTTTGACAAATAATAGTTAAAAAAATGGATGGACCTGTTGTGGGTAAAAATTATATTTATCTGGGATAGATCTCTATTTTCCCCTATTATATCTTTTACTACGACATCAAGAAATTTTAAATAGGGGGGTATAATCATTACACGTGGCATAATCTTTCTTCCATTATCTTATTGGAAAATATGTAAACCAGAACCCCTATAATAGGTCTATTAAACATCTTTTTAAAAACATACATATATTCTCTTATCTGAGTAAGATGTTGTTTATACATATCTTTGGAATACTCACTCTTAAATTCTAGAATATATATTTTTTTATTTTGTATTTTTATTCTATCTGGTCTTATTAATTTAAAATTATTGCCCTTAGGAATAAGGATGTCTCTTTCACTCCAATCTTTTGAATTTTCATTAAACATTATTGTACTCAGTTTGTCTGTGCATAAAATATCTTTAATTGGTCTTATAAAATCCTCATCAATATTCCATCTCTCAATTTTCTCTCCAAAATATGAAATAGATTTAAGTGTAATATTATATAAGTTATCAATATCCTCAATTGACTTGATTTTTGAGATTATAAAATGTGCTATTTCTCCCCTTTTTATATTAATTATATTTTCTGGATCACTGGATATTTTTTTTATTATAACCTTTGGATAAAGCATAAAAATACCTTTACATTAAATCTGTAATCCTGTGCTTTAATCCTGCTTTTTCAATCAAACACTCAATCCATTTAGATACCAGTAAACCACCCCTTTTACTGTAATCTGTTAAATATAGATAAATCCCCTTTTTCGCCCTACTTAAAGCAACGTAAAAAAGATTTATTAGTTCTATTGCATTGTCAGCCACAATTTGGTCTCTCATCATTTTAACATCATCTAGATATAGCTCTGCCTTTTTACACAAAGATATGAGTTCTGAATCTTTGACTATAATAGGGCCCTTTGTATCTAAATACCAATCTGTATATGGGATAAACACATAGTCAAATTCCAGTCCCTTTGCCTTGTGTATTGTCATAACCTGGATTGCCCTGCTGTCTTCAGGAATTCCAATTTGTGAATCAAGCCCTCCTGTGTGTAAAAAATCCAGATAATCTTCTAAACAAAGCCTGCTCTCTGCCTCCACCTCATATGTAACTTCTAGAAGTTTTTCCCAAAAAACACAGTGTTTATTAAGGTCTCCAAAATAAAGTCTCTTTTCCAGATTTAATAGTTTGGCAATGATCATCAAAAGCTCATAGCAGGATACATATGTCACATATCTTTTAAGTTCTGCTAAAATATCATGTATATTTAATGTGAAATCCTCATATTTGTCCCCAACACAAATGGATATTAACTCATCTTCTTCAAACACCTGGCCTTCCACTATCCCTGAGAGTAAAACCCCATATAAAGAGGCCGTGTCCCGGGGATCTATTATAAGCCGCAATAGACAGTAAATACCCCTTATAACTTTAGATGTCCAAAGGTTTAGGGAATTTTCTGTTATCACTGGAATATTTTTCTCAATAAGCCATCCAGACACTTCCTTTGCCTGTTCATTGCTCCTAACTAAAATGGCCACGCTTTCAATCCCACTCCTTTCACAAATAAGGTCCCACAACTTTACCACATTTTCTGTAACATGCTTTTTTAGATAACCTTTAACCTCTTCAAGGTCCCCTGTTATTCTAAACAAACTAATAATTGCGTCTTTGTCACTAGATCCTTTGGGAATTTGTTTCACATCCTTATAACCATTGAAAAGTGTTTCACTAAATTGTTCCCTTACATAAATGGACTTCTCCTTTCCGAGCACTTTATAAGAAAAGACGTCCCTCACCCATTCATAATCCCATAAGGGGGAAAAGAGTCTGGAAATAAAATCCACTATATGGGGATGGGATCTGTAATTATATGGTAAGGTATTTTCGTGAATCTCATCCACATAAAAGGCCTGTTTTATATCATTAAATAGGGTCCAATCTCCCCCCCGCCACCTATAAATAGCCTGTTTGACATCTCCAACCACAAAGATTGCCCCACCCCTTGACAGAGCTTCTTCCAACAAAGGGAAAAGGGCTTCCCATTGTTGTCTTGACGTATCTTGAAACTCATCAAATAAAAAATAGCTTATCCTGTCCCCAAGATATGCATAGATTAGGGGGAGGCAACCATCCTCCTTTATCTGTTTTTTTATGTGTTCAATCCATGTGCTAAGTAATGTAACACCATCCCTTCTACACACCTTATCAACGTACTCTGAGAGTTTATTCAAGGCGTGGGTGTAGCCAACTGCCTGATAATAAGCAAATTTACCTAACAATATACTGAAATCGTGCACATTTTTCTTAAGACAACTAAAAACTCCCTTAAATTCATTTAAATCATTTTCATCCACCTTGGACATCTCATTTTTTTTAAACAAGTCTTCGAAGTTATACTGCCAAAATTTTCTATATACAATGTCTTCCTCTGGGATTTCTGGTGTTAGGGAACGCAGTCTAGATTTGTTTAAATGTGGTTCTAATTTTTTATACCATGAGTAAAAATCCCTATAACTTTTACTGACTTTTTGCTTTAATATATAATATTGGTCAACTTCCAGTTCAACTGGTTTAATGGACTTATATGCTGCATGGCTATACAGCTCCAAAAACCTTCTCTTAATTCCTTTTTCTGGGTAAAAACCCCTATTTTGTTCTATCTTTAAATAGGTAGTTAGCATCTCCTCAAATTTCATATACTCATTCTCAACAAGATCCTTTAGCAGCAAATCAAATGCTTCATCTATTATCTCATCTAAAGAAAAAATTACATCAAGTTCAGGGTTCATATTAAGCTCAAAACAAAGCCCTTTAAAGATGGTAAATAAAAGAGAATCAATTGTTTTAACATTAAAATCTGTGTAATTATCCAATAGAATATCTATCCACTTGATGGCATCTTCTCTTTTTATCCCAGATATTTCACTCAACTGGATTCCAAGGTCCGTATTTATGGCTATATTTTTTAGGAACAGGAGTATCCTCTCCTTCATCTCAAGGGCAGCTTTATTGGTAAATGTAATTGCCATTATCCTTCTTAGGTGAGAAGGATTAGGAGCACTTATATGTAATGTCTTTAAAAAATTTATTGCCAGTTCAAAGGTCTTTCCTGCACCGGCTGATGCCTTAATAATAGAAATAGCTGGAAGTGACAATTCGTGACGGTAATCCATGTAATTAAAACCTTATAAAATTTGAGCCAGGATATTTTTGTAGAGTTTTATAACAATAGCTTTTAATTCACAACCATTTTTAAATTACCTATCTTCAATGTACCAAAGGCCCGAAGAGAATTTAGCACTGCAAGTAGTGCTACCCCAACGTCTGCAAAGATTGCCATCCACATATCTGCCCACCCCACACTACCTAAACCAAGTATAAGAAACTTGACTCCCAACACAAAACCTATATTTTGCCAGATAATCCCCATTGTCTTTTTGCCTATTAATACTGCATCTTTAACAAGCATTGGGGAATCGTGCATAAGCACCACATCAGCTGATTCCATGGCTATGTCCACTCCCCCCTTTCCCATTGCAATCCCAACATCTGCAATTCTAAGCATTGGTGCATCATTTATCCCATCTCCAACACATGTAATCACATCATCTTTGCTTCTATTTTTAATAAGATCTTCCACAAAAGATACTTTGTCATGGGGCAGTAATCTGGCAAAAAATTCTTTTATCCCCAGAATGTCACTTACTTTTTTGGCCACTTCTTCCACATCTCCTGTAAGGAGTATATGTCTTTTTACCCCTATTTTTGAGAGTTCTTCTATGGCTTTTCTTGCCTCAGGTTTCAATTCATCCTCAATAAAAATAGCACCAATAATCTTTCCATTTAAGACTACAAAGACCTGTGTCCCTGGATATGGATAAAACCCTTTACTTTGTCTTACGAAAATCCCATTCTCCTCTAAAAAATTTATATTTCCCAAAAGAACTTCTTCTCCCTGGACTCTCCCTTTAACCCCTTTGCCTCTAACCACTTGAACATCCTGGGCTCCTTCTACACTTATCCCCCTTTTTTTCGCGTCTTCTATTATGGATGAGCCAATTGGATGATTTACCTTTGCTTCAAGTGCAGATGCAATTTTGAGTACTTGTTCTTCTGTTTTGTTGCCAAAACACACAACCTTTTGAACATGGAAATTTCCATGGGTTAAGGTCCCTGTCTTATCCCAGACAATTGTGTTTACTTTAGAAATAAGTTCAAGGTAATTGGCGCCCTTAACCAAAATGCCCTTCCTGGATGCCCCCCCAATACCAGCAAAAAATCCAAGGGGAATGGACAACACAAGGGCACATGGACATGATATTACTAAAAAGACAAGTCCCCTATAGAACCAGGCAGAAAATTTTGGATTACTTAAGGTAATTAATCCATAATTTGACAGAATGGGAGGCACACAGGCTATACACAGGGCCAATACCACTACAAAAGGTGTATAAATTTTGGCAAGCCTACTAATCAGCTTCTCCACAGACGCCTTTTTTTCTGCTGACCTTTCAATTAGTTCTATTACCTTATAGATAGTTGACTTATCATACGGCCTGGTCACCCTCACCTTAATCACATTATCCCCATTAACAAATCCGCTTAAAATCTCTTTTCCTGGATAAACCCGTTTAGGTAACATCTCACCAGTTAAAGATGATGTATCCACAAAGGATTCCCCCTCTACCACCTCTCCATCCAGAGGCACCCTCTCTCCTGGCATAATCTCAATTATCTCTCCCATGTTTACCTTCTCAGGAGCAAGCAAAACCTCCCTGTCTTTTTTTATTACCCGGGCCATATAGGGCCTTAGCTCCACCAAAGAGGAAATAGTCTTCCTGGATTTGTTTATCGCCTTTTCCTGCAAAAACTCGCCTACTTTATAGAAAAGCATAACAATACACGCCTCTAAGTATGCAGAAATAAAAAAAGCTCCCAGTGTTGCAACTGTCATCAAAAACATTTCGTCAAAAATAAGTCCCTTAAAAAAATTTTTAAATGCCACCATTAAGACATCATAGCCCAGAAAAATATATGCAATAATATAAAGATAAAGACCTTGATTGGAACCTAAGATACGTTCCACAAAAAAAGCAGTTATCAAATATACACAACCAACTATCATTAATACAATCTTCTTTTGTTCATTTGAAAAAGAATCTAACTCACAAGAACAACTATTACATGTACAACTATAATTTTCCATTATCTTTCCTCCAGAACATGTTGAAGTCCCTGAGATAGTAGCAGGTGCACATGTTCATCATCTAAAGAATAAAAAATATTTTTCCCCTTACGCCTGAATTTCACCAACTTTGCTCCCCTGAGGAGTCTCAGTTGATGGGAAACAGCAGATACACTCATGCCAACACTTTCACTAATACAACACACAGCAAGCTCTCCATGTTTTAATAGTGAAAGCAATATCTTAAGTCTGCTTGGATCTGATAGCATCTTAAATAGATCTGCAAGTGCCAAAATAAGCTCTTCCCTTTCTTCCCTCTCACCAAAATCCAGGATTTCCAGATCATCTTTTGAAAACCCATGCTTACACATACTTATCTCCTATTCAATAGAACAATTGAACATATATTCAAAACTTGAAACAAAAAATAAACAAATTTTGTCTAATGGTCAACATTTTTAAGTTGAAGAAAATCCCTTTTAGGCCAAGTTTGTCAAAACTTGAAGGACAAAACAAAATCAGGGTTTTTATATTTATAAATCACTGGAATAATGTAATTAAATCTTTTAAAAAAGTCTTGTAAAACATGTATTAGCCTTGACTTTGTGTTTAAGCCAAGTTTACCAAAATGGAGAAGGTGAATAGTGATTAGTGAAAGGTAGAAGGGCGATTAGTTTTTAGTTGTTAGTCTTTAGTGATTAGTAGAAGGTAGAAAGATGAAGAGTACTAAAACGTCGAACCTCGAACCTTGAACATTAAACATTGAACATTGATTGAACGTTAAACAAGGGAACTATTATGGCAAAGAAAAAACAAAATTCAGAATCTTTTGAGCAAAGTTTATGGAAAGCAGCTGACAAATTGAGAAAAAATATTGATGCAGCAGAATATAAGCATGTAGTTTTGGGAATTATTTTTTTAAGGTATATATCAGAGGCATTTGAAGATTTGTATGAAAAATTGAAAAAAGGTAAAGGTGAATACGCAGGAGCAGATCCAGAGGATGTAGATGAATACAAAGCGGAAAATGTATTTTTTATTCCACCTGAAGCAAGATGGGATTATCTAAAGGCTCATGCCAAAGACCCTGAAATCGGGAAAATAATTGATAATGCCATGGAGCTTATAGAAAAAATAAATCCATTACTAAAAGGAATTTTACCAAAGGTTTATGCAAGGGGAAATATTGATCCTATTTGTCTTGGGGGGCTAATTGACCTCTTTAGTAATATTGCAATTGATGACGCCCAAAAAAAGACCTCAGATATTCTAGGGCATGTATTTGAGTATTTTCTAGGACAATTCGCTTTAGCAGAAGGTAAAAAAGGCGGACAGTTCTACACACCAAGAAGCGTTGTTGAACTTTTGGTTGAAATGCTTGCACCTTACAAAGGAAGAGTTTTTGACCCATGTTGTGGAAGTGGAGGTATGTTTGTCCAGTCAGAAAAATTCGTTCTGGAACATCAAGGAAAGATAAATGATATTTCCATTTATGGACAGGAGAGCAACCAGACAACCTGGAGACTATGTAAGATGAACCTTGCTATTAGAGGAATAGACAGCTCACAGGTAAAATGGAATCCAGAAGGTTCGTTTTTAAATGATGCACACAAAGATTTAAAAGCCGATTTTGTCATAGCCAATCCACCTTTTAATGATAGTGATTGGAGCGGCGAGCTGCTTAGAAATGATGTAAGATGGAAATACGGCGTTCCACCAGTTGGTAATGCAAACTATGCCTGGATACAACATTTTATTTTTCACCTTGCACCTCATGGAAAAGCAGGTTTTGTCTTAGCAAAAGGTGCCCTTACCACCAAACAAACCGCAGAATATGAAATTAGAAAAAATATAATTGAAGATGACATTATAGACTGCATTGTAAACCTTCCAGCAAAACTCTTTTTAAATACACAAATCCCAGCTTCCCTTTGGTTTATAAGAAAAAATAAAACAACAAGGAAAGGACAACTCTTGTTTATTGATGCAAGAGATATGGGTAAGCTTATTAATAGAAGGACAAGGATTTTAACTCAAGAAGACATTAGAAAAATTTCAGATACATATCACAAATGGCAAAAAGAAGATGAAAGTTATGAAGATGTTAAAGGATTTTGCAAATCGGCAACAATAGAAGAAGTAAGGGAGCTTGACTATGTATTAACACCAGGCCGTTATGTAGGGTTACCTAATGAAGAAGACGATTTTGATTTTGAAGAGAGGTTCACAAAATTAAAAGCGGAATTTATGGAGCAGTTAAAAGAGGAGGAAAGATTAAATAAGTTGATACTTGAGAACTTGGAAAAGATAGAAATTAAGAATGAGGAAAATAATGAGAAATGAAAATCAGTTAATTATTTTTCAAGATAGAGATAAAAAGATAGAGGTTCAGCTAAAAGAAGAAACAATATGGTTGAATCTTAATCAAATTGCTTTACTCTTTGAGAAAGATAAATCTGTTATCTCAAGACATATTAAAAATATTTTTAAAACCGAAGAGTTAGACAGAGATTCAACTGTTGCAAAATTTGCAACAGTTCAAACAGAGGGTAAAAGGAAAGTAAAAAGGACAATTGAATATTTTAATCTCGATGTAATTATTGCCGTTGGCTACCGTGTAAATTCAAAAAAAGCTACACAGTTTAGAATCTGGGCTACCAATGTTTTAAAAAATTATCTCATAAAAGGTTATGCTGTAAATGAAAAAAGACTTACACAGGAAAAATTAAAAGAGCTTGAAGAGACTATAAAATTTATAAAAGATAATATCACCACCCCTTCTCTTACTTCCTCTGAAGTAAAAGGATTGCTTGAGATTATTGAAAGATATGCTCTTGTATGGAGATGGCTGGAAGAATATGATACAGGGAAAATAGAGGCAAAAATTACAAGAAAAGAAAGAAAAAAGATAAATTATGAAGAGGCAAAAAAAGCAATATTGGAGCTTAAAAAATACCTTATAGAGCAAAATGAGGCATCAGAAATCTTTGGAGTGGAAAGAGATAGAGGGCTTTTTGAAAGTGCATTAACTACTATTTATCAAAGTTTTTCTGGTGAGGAGCTTTATCCTTCACTTGAAGAAAAAGCAGCAAATCTACTTTATCTAATTATAAAAAATCATCCATTTGTTGATGGAAACAAAAGAATAGGAGCTTTGCTTTTTATAAAATTTTTATATGAAAACTTATCAAAGGAAGAACTATTTAGCAAATTCAACAGCAATACCTTAACTGCATTATGTTATCTTGTAGCTGCAAGCCCTCCAGAGCAGAAAGAACAACTCATAAAGCTGATAATGAATTTTATAACATATGAAGGATAAAGGGAAAAGTATGAAGTTAGAAGAAATTATAAAACAACCAGAAAATAGAAAGCTTGAATTTAAAGAAACTTTGCCAAATAAATCTGATTTATGTAAAACCGTTATATCGTTTGCCAATGATGCAGGTGGTGAACTTTATATTGGTATCAAAGACAATCCGAGAGAAGTAATTGGAGTGCCTGAAGAAGAGTTATTGCAGATAGAAGAAATAATCAGTAATACCATTCATGATAATTGCTATCCTCTTATTTTGCCAGAAATTTTATTTGCGAATCACAATGGGAAATATGTTGTAATAGTTAGAATTTTTAAGGGCAATACTCCACCATATTATCTAAAAAGCAAAGGAAAAGAAAATGGAACCTTCGTTAGAGTTGGTTCAACAAATCGTCTTGCTAATAAAGAGATTATTGAGGAATTAGAAAGACAAAAGCAAGGAATATCATTTGACTCGTTGCCTGTATATTCAAAAAGTGTAGATGAGTTGGATATTTCTCTTTTTGCCAGTCAATTTGAAAAAATTACAGGAGAAAAGTTAACCAAAACCATTTTAAATAAACTAAATCTAGTAAATACGGACCAGAATAGACAGTTCCCTACAAACGCTTTAATATTGTTATCAAACGATGAAATTAGAAATAAACTTTTCCCATATGCAAAAATTGAATGTGCAAGGTTTAAAGGAACAGTGCCCGGAAATTTTATAGACCAAAAGACTATTGATGAACCTTTGAGCTTTCAAGCAGTAGAAGCATATAAATTTGTTTTAAGGCATATTTCTCAAGGCTCAACCTATGAAGGAGTTTATAGAAAGGATAGATGGGAATATCCAATTATTGCAATTCGTGAGGTTATAAGAAATGCTGTTATTCATAGAGATTATTCGTTAACTGGTAAAGATATAAAAATTGCTATCTTTGACGATAAAATTGAGATTACAAGTCCTGGTAAGCTAATGCCTACTATTGACTTTAATGATATGGAATCAGGGCAGTCTGACATAAGAAATAAAGTTCTTGCATCAGTATTTAAAAAACTCGGTATTATAGAACAATGGGGAAATGGATTAAGATTAATTGCTGAGGAGTTAAGAAAATATCCAGAAATAAAATTTGAATGGAGTGAGCCGGGCATTTCTTTTAGGATAACATTTAGAAAAATAAACTATAATCCAGAAATTCAAAAGGGTGAGGATATACAAACTGCGACCGATTACGAACGATTGCGACCGATTACGGACGATTACGGACAATTACGGACAATTACGAACGATTACGAACGATTAACATTGGAAGAAAAGGGGGTATTACTTTATCTTTTGGATAATGGAAAAATCTCAAGAAAGAAAGCAACTGAAATCCTTAATATTCAAAAAACTAAAGCATATGAGATTTTAAGCTCATTAGTTGAAAAAAATCTTATTCAAAGAGAAGGGAAAGGAAGAAGCACTTATTATGTTTTGAAAATTGAAAAAAGCAAAAAGCCATGAGTGAAAATATCATTAATTCAGAGGATTATAAGAATTTCATAACGCAGATAAAGAACAAGATACACTCTGCGCAGATAAAAGCTGCTATTTCTGTAAATAAACAGATGCTTAAACTTTATTGGTTTTTGGGCTCAGAAATTGTAAAAAAGCAAAAAATAGCAAATTGGGGCGACGGACTTTTAAAACAGATAAGTGCTGACTTGAAACGTGAGTTCCCTGAAATCAAAGGTTTCTCTTATAGAAATATAAAATACATGAAACAATGGTATAGCTTTTGGCAGCAGGAAGTTACAAAAGGGCAACAAGTTGTTGCCCAATTAAAGAATCACCCTATTTTTCAGATACCATGGGGGGCATAATCTTGTAATTATATCAAAAACAAAGTCAAAGGAGCTGGAAAATGCTCTAATAACACGAATTACCGATTTTTTATTGGAATTGGGGTCTGGGTTTTCATACGTGGGTAGGCAATATAAACTTACAATTGATGATGAGGATTTTTACATAGACCTGCTTTTTTATCATATAAAGTTGCATAGCTATGTAGTTATTGAGCTTAAAACAGGTAAATTTAAACCCGAATATGCAGGTAAACTTAATTTTTATCTTTCGGCTGTAGATAGTATTTTAAAAGGAAAGGATGATAACCCCACTATCGGCATTCTTATTTGTAAAGAAAAGAGTAAAACAATTGTAGAGTATGCACTTAGAGATATATCAAAACCTATTGGTGTAAGCGAATACAAGCTAACAAAACACCTGCCAGATGAATATAAAAACGCTTTGCCAACTATTGAACAAATAGAAAAAGAAATAGGAGAAATAGGAAGGGAAAATGAGTAATAATATACCTAAAGGTTGGAAAAGGGTTAGGTTGGGAGAGGTTGCGGAAATTGTAGGAGGGGGAACACCTTCTACAAAAATATCTGATTATTGGAATGGTAATATTCCGTGGTTAACTCCTAAAGATTTATCAAATTTTAATGGTGTTTATGTATCACATGGTAAAAGATATATATCAAAATTAGGTTTAGAAAAATCAAGTGCTAAATTATTACCTAAGGGAACTGTATTATTAACATCGAGAGCTCCTGTCGGTTATTTAGCTATTGCAAAAAATGAATTGGCTACAAATCAGGGTTTTAGAAGTTTAATAGTCAAAGATGATTACGATAATAGATTTATATATTATTTATTAAAAAATAACATTGAATATCTAAAG
>NZ_BAAIEW010000032.1:0-35270 GCF_054654515.1 Desulfothermus okinawensis JCM 13304
CAAGTGGGGAATTCAATTCGAAATATTTATGGAAAAGAGTAAAAAAGATAGTACGCCAGATTGAATCAGAAGACGGAAGCCTAATAGTAGATGACACAATAGTTCTTAAAGTCAATTAAAAATCCCCACCTAATGGCCCTTAAAATTCCCCAGTAAGTTTTAAATTTTTTAGTTTGTTGTACGTTTTTAATTCTGTAACTTTTACCTGTTATCTTGAAGATATGGGAATGATGAATAAGCCTATCATTATTGCTGATGCTACAGAATGAACCAATTTTAATAGTTATACAATTTTAATTCATCCAGTGCACCTGACAGAGCAGTTTCAAAGGTCATAACTCCCCATTCGTTTTTTGCAATTCCAACCAATAACTCGTGTATTACAAAATAATCTATAGTATTAATTTCTTCTATAACATCAAAAGGCTCATCCATATCATCTACAAAAATAGCCACTCCCTCACCGTTGAACTCAAATTTTAATTTGTGCCACCTGCCATCTACCAGATCTATTTTCTTTGATGAAACCTTACACTGTCCTTTTAAACACACTCTAAACTCATTGTCATTGGTCCATCCAAAATAGAATTCATTGTCCCCAGAGTCTCCCCTGTTTCCCTGAACAAAAGTATGATAATAGTCATATTTTGATTTTTCATCCAGTTTTACCCAGAAAGATAGGGTAAATGCCTCCATCATAATACCCTTGCCAGTATCTACTTCAACAAAATAATAATTGCTGTCTTCAGGATTATTATCTTGAAGCTGAATAGCTTCATAATTTATGCCTCCAATCCAGTTTGGGCCATCTGGACCATAATATACCCCATTATAACCATTACCTGCATAATCCCTTAAATTTTTGTCAAAGCTCAAAAAGAGTAAAAGGTTTCCATTTTCCTCTTTAACTTCAACCTTGGAAGTGGCCCAGTTGTACAATTCTCCATCTTTATAAATAATAACAAATGGATAATGCACTCCCACTTCTTTATAGGTAAAATTGTGTGTATTAAGCCTATTTTCTTGTATATCAATAAATCCATCTCCCTCAAAGTCCCAGCCATAAGTATAGCCACTACATTCTTCACATCCCAACAATGAAAGGGAGGCATTAAATGCCTGAATGCCATAGTTGGGACTAACTTTTAGCCCAATCTTAGGTGCAACCTGAAAACCATACACTTGCATTAGTTCACCTAGTTCATCACCAGTTAATGCCCTATTATATATCCTCACCTCTCCAATATATCCTTCAAATAAATCTTCTGCAGGGTTTTCGTCATTTGAAGTGGGATTGGCACCAATCATTAACGGCATGGTATTATTCCTTAAAGTTCCAGATACCTTTGTTGTACCTACTATTTTACTGTTTTGATAAAGCAATAATTCATTACCATTAAAGGTAAGGGCTACAAAAGACCATAAGTACCTAGGTATCCCAATTTCACTTGTTACATATACATAATCCTTCAATTCACTTATATAGATATATCCCCTGAGTCTGCCATTATATATATCCAACCCATATGCACCATTCTCATCTTTAGACACAATTTCATGTGTATTTTGTGTATCTACTGGATTTATCCACGCTGTAATTGTCAGTGTTTGGAGATTAAAAGCATCGTCATATGGTATTGTTATATAATCTCTATATCCATTTAGATAGAATTTATTATAGGTAGAAGAAGATATCTTAGAACAAACGGGATTTCCCATTTTTACTCCATCAAATCCATTTCCACTCATATCATCTGCTCTGCATCCACTAAAATCCCAAAGGCCTACTATTCCAGGTATTTGCTTTTTCTCAATATTAAATTCTACTATATTGCTCCATTGACGCTTAATACCACCTACAATCTGTCTCGCCTTGAAAAAGTATGAGTCTGGATTGGATAAATCTACATCAAAGGATTTACCAGGTGTGAAATTACCAGAGCTTAAAACTTCCTTACAATCAGGATCAGAGCAAATATCATAGGTAAATGTACCATTATCTCCAAGACAATTGGTTATGATATTGGTTACATTAAAATTAAGAGTGGTGGTCCCGTTATTATTTATATAATAGGTGTTATTTCCGCTCACCTGTAAAGGACTACTATCAGGATCAGAGATAAAGGTAAAACAATAGGTATCACTCCATGGACCAGGGGAATTGGCGTAGGAGGCCTGTGCATGCCAGTATAGAATCTGATTCTCGTAAGCATTATATGATGCATCCCAGATATAATAGCCATCTTTGTTTTGAGTATTTGTCCACGAGCTCTGCGCTACTATGTTTGCGAAATTCTTATCCTTTGCAACCTGGAATTTAACTGCCCTAACTGATGCATTGGAATCCACCATGAATGTATATGAAGGTTTAGTCAAAATAGCGCCATTAGATGGCGATATGTTTTGAACTGGAGGGGGAGCTGATACAGTAAAGCTTCTTTGTTCACTCCACAAACCATACTGCTTAGTTCCATTTACCTGGGATACAGCCCTCACCTTCCAGGTATAATTTCCCTGTTCTTCTGGAACATATTGAAGTGTCTCGTAGCTTAAGTTTTCATGATTAGCCACACTATATGTGTTATTTGTCCCATTGGGCTGAGTAATAAAGAAGTCCCAGGATACTATGGGATCATCATCAGGATCTTTGACCTTTTCATTCACTGTTAAGTAAATTGTCTGACCTGGTATAATTGTATTACCCCCATCTCCACCAGAAATATTAGAAGGTGCAGGAGGAGGACAATTTTTAACCATAAATTTACTGCTAGCACCACCCCATCCTCCAAGACTAACTATTAAATCATCATCTATCCTGGTCCCCCATTCATCATAGGCAACTATTGCAATATAACGATCTCCATACCCAATATCTTTATCTACTGTAAAGCTGGTTCCAATAATATCTGTGGCATTTGTTATGTCTTGATTAATGGTAATGGTTTTTAAAGGAGTGGTGATATCCTGATGCAAAAGATCTTTTTCGTATATTCTAATTTCATATTTTGTGACCCTGTCACCATCTATGTCTGGGTCAACGCTAAACCCTGTTGAGACTTCATCTCCAACACAGGCCTCAGTTGGAGAAGTGGGAGCATCCATTGAGGCAAGAGGTGGATGATTCTGGACATGAATTTCAGGAAAGTCTGAGGAGGTCCAGCAGCTCCATACACCATCCACAAGAACAGCAGCCCTTAAGTAAAGGGTATGCACCTTGTTATCAGAATAATGGGGAAGGGCTATGGTATATAGTGGCTCATCAATGAGATTGGAGTCGTAAATCATATTATCATCATTGGAAAAAGAAGGATCATTTGATATTTGTATCCTGTATTTTGTTGCATTTTCAACATCTTTTAGCCTTATTGTAAGACTTTCTCCATGGTTAAATATTTCATCCTGGGCCAGCTCATTTGGAAATTCAAATTCTGGAGGTGCTGGTCTTATCTTTAATGTATTATAATCACTGTGTGTCACACTTGTGCCAAGAAAACCCTTAATCCTCCAATAATAAGTCCCTGGAACAGATGGATTCCATGTATCAAATCCTGATCCTTTATATGTGAGTGTAGCTATTATATTTGTAAAATCTGAATCTGTGCTTATTTCCACAACAGGATCTAAAGATGGAAGTATATCCTCTCCTCCACTATTACTCCATCCTTTAAATTCTATTTCATTACCCATACATATAGACTCATTATCCTTTGGTTGAGATGCAACAATATATGGTACATTGGCATAGAATGATTTAATATCACTGTATTTTGTATATCCATATCCATTATCAGCTATAACTCTAACGTAATATAAAACACCTGGAAGCAATACATCAGGAAGATTAAACTGAGGAGAATCTGTTTCAAGGGTATTAATAATATTGTTAAAATCTGGATCAGAGGAAAACTCTACTTTATAACTTATGGGAGTATTTGCACTATCACTAACTCCTCCTATGGATAGGGGCCCATTTACAATTGAACCATTTTCTAATTGATTACTATTGAAAAATATCTGAGGAATACCTGAAAGTGTATTGGTGATTGTGATATAGGTGTGGTCAAAAGATTTTTTATCATCTATCTGTGCCATACATAATACATTTACCCTATCAGCATAAATATCCTTTATTTTTAATTGATTTGACTGCAAACTGGTAACTGATGCCAGTTTTTTATTGTTTATTAAAATATCTCCTTCTCCACTTATTTCAATATTTTCTATAAACCATTTAACGGTGGCATCAGATGGCTCAACACTACATATAAAGGTTACTTCATCCTGGGGATGTGCAATGATTTTATCTGATGATACCTTTACCTTTACAGAAGGTTTTAACACTGTGTTGGTGGCATGAATACCATTATCTGCAAAAGGATCATTTTTTATTGTAACAGTGGCCTCAACAAAGTCTGCCTGAAGTCCACCTTTTAGGGATATCTTTATTCCCTCGTCAAATCCCGCCTTAATCTCTGCACTCACAGGATATGAAAGGGTTATCTGTGGATAAATTCCAACATTGTCCAGATAATTTCTGTCCTCTGAATCTCCAATTAGACTATACAAAATATTAAAAAGGGTTTCACCATTGATAGTAAGAGATGGTTTTGAAGACACATCTGCCTCCACTGAACCAACTTCCTCTGCCTCTGCCTCCACTCCAGCATCCAGTCCAAGGGATACTTCCATATGCTCTGCCAGGGTCCTGAATAATTGCTTTTTATAATCCTCATTAATACTCACGTTATCTAGTAGTTCTTCAAAGGTTTTTTTATGGAGCTGTACAATTTTAGTTAATATTCCCTTTGGACTCACATCATCTGTAACTAACTGGAAAAATTCACTTAAGTTTCTAAGGGGCGTTATAATAAATGAATTAACATTACCCACCTTTAAGAAATGGAAAAAGGACAGGGCAGTGGTTAAATCAATTCCCACTCCCAATTCCCCTTCAAGTTTAAGATTTGCAGAACCACCACCGGTTCCTGTACCGCCAGCACCAATGCCTCCTCCAATCTCTCCCCCAATGCTAATACCAAAACTTATGCTATCTGTGAGGGTTGAAAGCCCCTGAAGGGTCAATTGATTCTGGATATTGGTAAGGAGAGTATCCATAAAATTAATAAAATCTTCGTCGCTTGGAAAACTCAGTTTTGGAATGGTCACAGGACCATCTTCACCATCCACCACCTCCACCTCTGGTGTCAAGTTGAGTAGATCCTTTGTGGAATTAAATGCACCTCTGATTATCCCTTCAACAGTATCCAGTAGTCCCTGGGTAAACCCAGAGGGATCCACACCTATTGAGAGATTTAGTGCTGTCTTTCCTTTTCCCCCAAGGAGTACATGATAATTAAATTCTATAGCAAACTCTATTCCGCCATAAACACCTAAATCAGGCCTTGTTGAACCATTGATTTCAATATAGTTTTTTCTGTATTTAGTTCTCAGGGTGATCCCTATTTCTGGATAGATTGAAGTGGATTTTTTTAAGAATTTATAAATAGTACCTGCTTCATCTGCATCATCAAAGATAAGGCTTGATGGCTGAAAATATAGGAGTACTCCTGTGGCATCTGAGAGATTTATTCCAAGTTCACCCCTTACACCATCTGGAAATAGATAACCCCCAAAACAAATAGCAGAAGAGGTGTCTTGTTCACATCTATCTGTTGAATCAGAATTTATTTTCATTAGAAATCTAAGTTCTTGGTTATCACTCTTGTAAAAAAATCCAGTTAAACCCGATGGCATATTATGACCCAGTTGAGTTATCGCATTTAAGATATAGCTAAGGGGAAAATCCTCTCCTACTTTTTCTGTAAATGCCTCAGAATACTTTGAAAAAGTATCTAAAATAGAATAACTTAAACTAAAGGAGTTTGACCCATTTTCTATAACAAGCTTACCAACACCTGACTCATAGGAAAAATACACATTGGCATCTTTTTCTGGATCAGGTAGAAAATCTTTAATATAACCTGGAACATCGCTTATGTGTTCTGCAAAATTGTTAAGTAAGTTATTTACATACTGAGCTTTATTTCCCAGAGTATCCAGGGAATTATCTATAACATCTTTCACACATGTCCCTGTATCGTTATATAAAAAATTTTTTATATCATTCATTAAGGTATCAGGATCTGATACTTCTCCAAAGATCCCCCTAGGGTCGTCTTTATATTGATTATACAACACTAGAAAATTATTCTTTATTTGTTCTCCTGCATCTTTAAATTCTCCTATACTGTCAAAAGGATTTAAAGATTTTATAGTGTTAAAATAATCTTTCAATTTAATTAAGGCCTTATAAACAGAATCAGAAACAAGATCATTCAATATTTTAAGACCTTCTTCTATAGTGGATTTGGTTTCAGAAATTGCGTATGTGATCCACTCTGAATATGCCCTTGTCTGTTTGGGTACATTGAGATAAAGCTCGCTATCTTTATAATATAAAATAGGTAAAACACCTGATATCTCTGTGGGCATATAATTTTTTAAATTATCTATAGTTTCTTCATCCACTTTTATAGAAGCAAAATACACCATGGGCAATGAATTAATCTCAGGAATAGAAATATTAGAGTAATGGTATTTTCCAATATCCATATCCTTAATATTAAGACCATAATCACTAATTAAAATATTTAATTTATAATTTTTATTATTGTCTATAGAATAGGAAACTATTGCAGGAAAACCCATAAAATTTACTATTCCTAAAAAATGCTCTGTATCTTTTATAATATCAATGTATTTATTTTGAATAATATTTATTTTATCCTTTAACATGGATATGACGATAAATTTATTTGAGACAAGAGAAGCCCTTGTGAGATTTTTTTCTCCCTCTGCAATTGATTTTACACTGTCTTTTAAATCTTCAAGTGCACTTTTTAAAGAATTATCCTCTATTTCTTCTACATCTAGATTTTTTGTTTCATAAATTCCTGATATATTTTCCAGACTCCTTTTTGCATTATGCAAAACTTCAATGTTTTTTTCTCCTGATACTGACCTTCCATATATATCTTTAACATTTATTTTTATCCTATACTCTCCTGCTAATGGATAAGAATAGGTTATCTCCTGTTCATTTATACTTTCTATTAGGTTATCTTTCTTGGAAGAAGTATCCATATCCCAGGATATATCTTTTACATCCATTTTAGTTGATACATATCCGCTAAATGTATCTCCTTCCAGGATGTAGTCAGGTATATTTATATCCATTAGCTTTGTATCTTTTGATGTCTTAAAATCAAATCTTATATCATTATCTATGGTTTCATTGTCTTCTGATGAGATGCCAGAATAGATAACTACACTATATTCAGTATCAGGCTTTAATAACAATTTAGGAATTATCTTTACAGACATCTTGTCTTTGCTCAACCAGACAGAAATCTCTATTTTAGTACCATTATCAAGTAGTCTAAACCAGCCCTTTTTAGTTATGTCATATGGATAGTCATCGAGTACAGATCTTTTATCTCCCGTAGTATTATTAGATTCAACTTTAATAGGTTTTGTAAAGGACAGATCTATGGTTCTATATAGGGGTGAGTCTTGATATTCTTCTGCTAATTGAGTTGTTGATCTGGTTAGAGAAAAACCCTTTGTTCCACTTTCCTGGGAAGAAGTGTCACTTTCGCTTATATTGGTATTATCTGACGAAAACGATTTAGTGTCATTATCGCCACATGAAATGATAATCAGAGATAAGGGCAAGAAAATAATCATTATTATATAATACTTCCAGTTTTTATTCATTTGCATCCCCCATCTTTTTTTATAGTTGATTATATTATTTAACAAAATTTTAAGTAGTTAACTTTGTTTATATATAAAAAGGAATATGTTTATATTAAATACATTTTATCTACCACTCTCAAAGAAAATTTTCAATAGTCATCATTAAAATTTTTTCATTTTTTTGCATAACATTATAATGTGCATATTAAACTGTTTTTTATCAAAAAGAAAAAGCTGGATGGTTGAGCTCGTAGATGTAGCAAATTGGATGAGAAGCCACTAACCCAAGTTTATCAAAATTTTTGATAACATTTGTAATAATTGCAATTCATTGTAAATCCTTTTTAAGGCGAGATAGGGGAAAGGATTAAGGTATTGCAAAAAGGAGAAAAAAGAGATAGGCGAGCTCCCCTAGGGGAGCTTGGGGAGAGAAGCCTTAAAAAGGAGTTTGTTTTTTATGTTAGTAAACAAAGAAGAGATAATTAAATTGTACAAAGAGGGGAAAGTTAAAGATTCTGAAGGGTTGAATGGTATTCTCAAAAAAGTGATGAAAGATATTGTTGAGACTTTATATCAAGCTGAACTTACTGAATTTTGGCACTTGTCAAGAATTTTGTGTAAAGGCATATAAATTCTCCAAGGAGTAATCATCGGTTTCAAAAGTTTTATAGAAGATAGAGTGTAATTTTGGGAGTGCGCCTTTAAATTTTGGCTCTGGTTTTTGCCATTTATTAGCATGTAATCTTTTAAGAAAGGCGTACCATTTAGCATGGAATATTGTTTTACTTTGGAAATATCCTCCAGTATTTAATATTATTTTTTCAAGTTCTTTATGGAGATTTTCTGATGCATTGGTTGATTTTAGTCTGGATCTCAACTGTTCAGGAAAACGTGTAAAGGTTAGAAAGTGTTCGGCTTTTGATTTAAGTTCTTTAGAGAAATGAGGATGTTTGGATTTAATTTTCTCTATCATTTCCATAAATAATGTATAGGCATCATCAAAAGTTTTTGCATTTTCTATATCTCTTATCACCTCTTTAAAATATCTGTATTCATCCTTGGAGAGGTGGAGTTTTGCATTTCTTTTTAGATGAACAATGCATAATTGATGCATTGATAGGGGAAAAAGTCCTTTTATGAGTTTAGTTAAGCCAGGAAAGTTATCTGTTACAAATAGAAGTACCCTTAATAGACCTCTATCTTTAAGGTCTAAAAGAAATTCTCTCCAGACAGTAATATTTTCATTTCCTTCAAAGAGTTTTGATCCTATAACCTCTTTTTTGCCTCCCATATTAACACCTACGGCAGTTAATAACACCATTTTTTTTACTTTATTATCTTCTTTTACATCTAAAGTTTTTGCATCTATAAAAACAGCAAACCAATGAGAAGAAAGTTCCCTTGTGATAACGTCCTGAAATTCTGTTGAAAGCCTGTTTGTAATGTTATTTATTTCTTCTGAAGAAAAAGGGAGATTTAGTTTCTTAAGAGAAGCTTTTAAAGCTTCTATAGAACTGGTAGATAAAAATAGGCTTTCTACGATATGGGAGTATTCCTGTGGAAGATACCTACTATATTTTGGAATAGAGGATGGAAAGAAGCTGGAAGTTCTTGTGCGAGGGATATTAACTTTTAAAGGAGTGTTATTTAGATACAGGGTTCTTGGATAAAAACCATTAGCATATTCTTCTGTGTTTTCTTTTAAGTAAATATTCCTCTCTTCCTTCATAATGGTATTAAGGATCAAAGGAACTACAGAGAGTTTAATTTTTTCATAGAAATCTTGGGAAGATAACTTGCCAGATATCAGGTTTTGTATTAATTCATCTAAGAGATTGTTTAACGTGTCTTTATTCATTATTTTACTTATTTTGTTTTGGAGTGAGTTTTTCGCAGAGGTTCCCTATAGGGAACCTCTATCTTTTTTTTCCATACCCTTTTATGTTCTCCATATTATCATCTATTCCCTCTTTACACAAAATTATTTTAACTCCCATATAAGGATGAGCAGAGGGTTTTTGTACCTTGTAGCAATAATAGATTGGTATAGTCGCTATATACTGTCCTGGGAGCTATCAAACACACTTGAAGTAGGATTTTGTCTTGAGGCACTACAGAAGGCACTAAAGATATCCAGACCTGAGATATTCAACAGTGATCAGGGTTCACAGTTTACGAGCAAGGAATTTACGGGGAGACTTGAGGATGCTGGGATACGAATCAGCATGGATGGAAGAGGCAGAGTATTTGACAACATTTTCATAGAGAGGCTATGGAGGACTCTAAAATATAAGGAAGTGTATATTCACAGTTATGAGACAGTCAAAGAAGCAAGAGAGAGTATAGATAGGTATTTCAGATTTTACAATATGGAGCGATTCCATGAATCTCTTGGGTATAGAACTCCTGAAGAAATCTATTTTGGACGGAGCCAAACAATTAATGAACAGGCTAAAGCAATCCACCTTAAACAACCTCATTTTTTGTCTTGACGTTGGGGTCCACTTTAGAAAAAAGGTTGAGATACAACCAAAAGACTCAAGATATGATTATAACTCCCAAGAGAATAATAAATGCCCTCAAGACTATAAATGCAATAGAGACCGATATAAACGGCAAAAAATATTATCTCAAATCCAAATACAACCGATTAGCTTCCAAGATGTTTGATATATTCAAAATCAAGACCATGAAGAACATAATGTCTGAACAAGATATGAGAAAATACCTGCTGGGATCTTCTCCAGAATACTTGTAGGGTAAATTTCCTCACTTTTGATTTTATAATCTACTAACTTTAAAGCCTTTTTGCCCATTCAACTGTCAAAGTCGGGGAAAAAGAAAATTCCTGATCTCCATTTACCTCATCAGATCCCCTTACATAAGTTCGCTCAATAAATCTAACAAGATTATTTTTGTCTACTATTAAAAGGATAGATGTCCTGGTCCCGTAATTTTCATCCTTTACAAATATAGGGGATAGAAATCTCTCAAGTTCAATCCCAACACCAGTGTTAGGTAATTTTTCATCTGGGAATTTTTTTGTGTCCCTTAATATTTCAAATAATTTTTCAGTTGTTGAAAGGGATAAGTCCTTTGTAATGTTAAAAAAAAGTTCCCTTAGTCTTTCACATTTTGGCCACTTATCCTGAAGAGTGCCATTACTCAATACATGGACACCCTTTGGTATTTTTTGAGATATTAGTTTTATGTTATTAAAATAAAATAGCCTATTTTTAGTCCCAAATACTATATTGTATCCATTATATTTTTTAGCTGTTTTTTTTAAAGTGTATAGATATTCTTTGTCAGTGAAATTTCCCACCAAAAAGTCTACAATTAAAGAGCCCCTGGACTTTTTCTTGGGGTCCTGATTTGGTTCCCTGAAATTTGTTAAAAGTCCAATCCTGCCATTTTTCTTGTTTATTCCAAACCATGTACCCCCTTGCTCCAGGTCCCTTCCTGCAAGTATATCTGGGTATTCCTCCCAGAAATGGGCCTTTTTCGTGCAACGGGAGTGGTATTCATCCCTATTTGATAGGATAACTAATGGGAAGTTATCAAAATAATTGTAAGCAATTAGAGCTATACACATAATGTTTATGAGGGGGGCTTTTGGAAGCCCCCTTATCTTTTAAATTGATATTCCAGCCTTGAAGCCGTCGTGGATTGCATTAATCGCCTGGGCTACTTTATTTGCATCCCCAATTACCTTATATGGAATGTTTAGGGCCTCTACTTGTTTTGCCAGCGAATTTTCTGACTTTGATCCAACAGCAAGGACCACAGAATCAGCTGGCAGGAATTTTTCTTCACCTTTCATGTCAACATATATACCATCTTTAGTGATTTTTAAAGCCTTTGTTCTGGTATGATATTTGACTCCAAATATCTCCATATCCCTCATCATTGTCCAACGGGTGGACTTTCCTATGTCCTTACCAATTGAGTCTAACATTTCAATTAAGGTAACATCCTTTGTGCCTTTAATGCAGAGTTCTCGTAGGTGTTCTGGCTCTTCAACATTATTTATGAGCAAGAATTTTAGGTCTTCTCCATCAAGGGTTCCCCTTTCAGCAAGGTCAATGGCGGTTTCAACTCCAACAGCCCCTCCTCCAATTACCACTACCTTTTTGCCAACATACACCTTACCCTCTAAAACATCCCATGCCTGGTGTACGTGCTTTTGATCAATGCCTTCAATTGGCGGGGTTATTGGTCTAGCGCCAGTTGCAATAATTATAAAATCTGGGTTTTCCTTCTTGATATCCTCTATGGTGGCCTCCTTGCCCAGTTCCACCTCCACATCACTACCTAAGAGTATATTTTCCAGGTTTTCAGCAAGTATTAAAAATTCTTCCCTGCCCCTGGGAAGACCTGCAATATTTAACTGTCCTCCTAGCCTATCTGATTTTTCCCACAGTTTTACTTTGTGTCCCTTCATAGAGGCACCAAGGGCTGCCCATATCCCTCCTGGACCTCCACCAATTACAATTACTTTTTTTGGATCTTTTGTTTTTTCAAGTTGTCCATATTCAACTTCATGACCAGCCATTGGATTTGCAAGACACTCAATTGGTTTTAGCTGGAATACATGGTCAAAACATCCTTGCCCACAACTCACGCAGTGGATTATTTCATCTTCTCGTCCTTCTTTTGCCTTGTTTGGTAGATCTGGATCAGCAATTAAAGGACGGGCCAGTGCCACCATATCACACATGTGGTCAACTATTAGTTCCCTGGCAATATCTAAGTTGTGTATTCTGTGGGAGGCGATCACAGGGACAGATAAAGCTTCTTTGAATTCCCTTGCCAGGTAAGCGAAGCCAGCTACTGGAACCGAGGGAGTAAGTTGTGGTACCCGAGCTTCATGCCATCCCACATTTACGCAAAAGGCATCTACTCTTGCATCCTGCTCCAGTTTTTTTGCAAATTGTATCATGTTTTCCCTGCCAATACCTCCTTCCATTAGGTCATTGCCATTGACTCTTACAAGTACAGGGAAATCTTCGCCAACAGCACCTCTCACTGACTTTAATACTTCAATTCCAAAACGCATCCTGTTTTCAAGGCTACCACCATATTCGTCTTCTCTTTTATTTGTGAGTGGTGATAAAAATGCGCTAATTAAATATCCAGTTCCAGCCAGTATTTCTACTGCATCAAATCCTGCATCCTTACATCTTTTTGCTGCCTTTCCAAAGTTATCAATAATTTCATTTATTTCTTCCTTTGTAAGCTCCCTTGGAGTCTCTTTGGTAAGTCTGCATGGAACAGGGGAAGGACCAACTGGTTGTTCACCGTTCAGGAAAAAAGAATGGTTATATCTTCCTGAATGATTTAGCTGGATACACGCCTTTGCCCCGTTATCCTTAATTTCCTTTGCAAGTTCAGAAAGTCCTGGTATGAATTCGTCTTTGTGTGCCCCTATATTCAATGGAGTTCCTGATCTATGGTCAATTGTTGCATAACCAACACATATCATTCCAGCTCCGCCTCTAGCCCTGACCCTGTAAAAGGCCTTTATATTTTCTGTTACCATGAAATTGTTTGCCATATTAAGGTGCATTGCAGGAAGATATATCCTGTTTTTTATTTCCATATTATTAATATTAATTGGTTGAAAGAGCGGATCTTTCATAAAGATATCCTCCTTTTATATAAATTTTGATAGGTCTACGCCGACTTCCTTTGCACGTATAGATAACCATTCATTTTCGTCTTTTGGTGGAGGTGTCCAATTATCTTCCTTTTTTATAAGCTCAATTGCATCAGAGGGACAGGTGGATACGCAAAGCCCACAACCAATACACCTATCTTCTATAACAGAGTATACGCCATCTTCTTCTTTTATGGCATTTACCTGACATCTTTCATCTTTGCATGTCCCACATCCAACACATAAGTCTGGATTGATTTTAGCCCTATACCTTGAGTTTACTGCTTCATTTACTCCAACTTCATTTATTGCCCTCAACACACCACAGCAGCATCCACAGCAATTACATATGAAATAGGTATCATCCTGGGTATTAAATGTTAAATGGACTAGCGCAGATTCTTCGGCTTTTTTTAGTATATTATATGCCTCTTCCTTTGTTATTGGCCTACCCCAATGGTCAAACTGTTCTATAATTCCTGGAATTTTGGCTACAGCCAGGCAAACTTCCTGGGGTTTATCACACGGTTCACCAACCAATGCCTTTTCTTTTTTGCAAATGCATTGGGCAACCCCAAAGGATTTTCCATTTTCAATGATTTCTGATACCCTTTCAAAGGGAAGGGCCTCTTGCTCTGCGTTTAAGTTTTCTTCAATGGGGAGTACCTGCATAAGTCTTGGTGATTTTCCCAATAACTTTTTGCCAATATATGGCATAAATTCCTCACAGAGTTTGGCCAGTTCTTCATCCATTCTGTTAACCTGATATTCATAAATTCCAACCATCCACGGCATCATCTTAAACAATTTAGTCCCTCCAAAATCTACCCCCATTATCTGTCCCTTTTTCCACATCTCTGTTAGCTTTTTCTCAAGGAACTCTTTTTCCATTCCCGTCCTTTTGGCAATGTCATCTACTGTTTCAAATTTCAGTTTTAGTTTGCAAAATAGCTCTGCTTCATCTGGTTCAAAGATCTTTTTTAAAATTTTGATCTCAAGTCCATCTGGTGTTGATGGAAATCCCTGAGGCATAGAATCTAGTACCTGTGCCAGTTTTTTGTAAACGTCTCCCATGTCTTACCCCCCTTTGGTTTCTAATATTTCTAATAAAAATTTCTTAAACAAGAGTTTTTCTTCCAGAGAAAAGTTTTTAAGCAACTCTTCATTTGCCTGTTTCCTTATTTCAATTAATTTTTTCTGGATATCCATGCTCTTTTCTGTTGGAAAGATCCTAATGACCCTTTTGTCATTGGGATCTGCCTTTTTTTCTATCCAGTTTCCCCTGTATAGCCTTTCCACAATCCCGGACACAGTTGCCTTATCAATATTCAGTATTCTAGAGAGTTCCATTGAAGTCAAACCAGGCGCTAACCACAATGCCTCTAATACAAGATGTTGTACATTTGTAAGTCCAAAGGTCCTTAATTTAGATTGAAGTATCTTATATGCCTTTTGATAGACCTTTGCTATGAGAAAAATATAGCAATCAGTTTCCCTTAAAAATTCCCTTAAATTTAGTTGGTTCATAAACAAACTTTTGATTTTTATGTTAAGTTAAAGAATCTATATTTAAATAGAAATTTGGATTTTTTATTTGATTTAAAAAAGTTTGTATACTAACAATCTAACTGTGTCAAGGGGAATGATATGTATTGACGAATTTACTTATTCCATTAACTCCGAAGTCTCTAGTTTTAATAAACTTGAGATGTTTAGCCCCCCTCCCAATATATCAGGAAAGATGTCGCCGGGGCTGGTTTAAGATGAAAGGGGTATTAGTCCTCTTGTCTTGTTAGCCTTTCCCCTAGGAGGAAGGGGGAATTTCAACCTGGGCGGTAGGAGATTTTTTTATGGTTTATCCTGATAATGTTAAAAAAAGTATATTTAAACAGATTAATGTAGTACCCCACTCTATAATAAGCTCCTCGTATAATACCCTTTCCATTACTTATTGTTGTATTAATCCATTTGAGTAATCTTACTATTGTCTCTTGCTGCATAACCAATTTTCCTCTTTTGCACATAATTATAAAAATTAGAGTCAATAATCGGAGCTAATTCAATAGGTAGGATTTATTATATTATCTAATAAATTTTCTTTAGTTGTATAATAATATTTAATTTGTATTTATATTATAAAAATAGTAAAAAATTATCTGCTAAGGGATTGAAAATGGTGATCATTATTTATTACTTTTCCAAAAATTTTGGCAGAGAGAGCAGCTTTTTCAGTCATGAAAGATTTCCTCTTATTGAATACAACCCAGATTGCCTTTAGCAACTTATTTAAAACTACTATTATTACCCTTTTATTATTTCCAAAAGCTTTTAGTAAAGACATGTATAATGTTTTTTTGCCTCATGGAAAAAAAGTGTAATGTAGTTAAAGAGTTAAGTTTTAATTTGGGAGATTTCATGTTTAATTTGCTGGACAGGTTTTTTGATGGGTTTAGGGTTTTAGTAAATTATACAGAAAGCTAAAAAATCTTTGGAGATATGGATACCAATATGGTATTGGGAGATGTCGTAGATTCCTTAAAAGGATTGTTGAATCTCCCTTATTAGATTTTCCCAATGTGGCAGGGACTTTTAAGCCATATAAAAATGAATTCTTTTCCCTCGGCTTTTATGCATAATAGTAATAACAATATGTCAAGAAAATTTGAGGAGGAGAAAAAATGGACAATGGTCTAAAACCTTTGGAGCGAGTTGTGTTAACATTAGAAGGAAAAGAAACAGATCGAGTACCTGTTTGCACATTGAGTGTAGGATGTGCCCGCTTGGCTCTAGGAATTTCTTTCCCCGATTTCTCAACCAATGGAGAGTTAGCAGCTGAGGCCTTGATATATGCAAACCGACTGACAGGTGAAGATATTATCTTTTCTTTTATTGATTTATCAGTGGAAGCTGCGGATTTTGGACAAGAAATGGTTTATCCCCCGAACACTACCGCTCATCCCAACTACCATAATCCCCTAATCAAGACTGTTGATGATTACGAGCGATTAAATGTAGTTGATCCCACCAGTTCACCTCGGATGTCAAATTATCTAAAAATGACCTGCTTATTGGTAGAAAAATCTGGTAAAGATTATCCTGTTATTAGCTTTGTTTATGGCCCATTAGGTGTTCTTGGAATGATGAGGGGTACAGAAAGAATGTATGAAGATATTTTGGAGTATCCAGAAAAGGTTAAAGTAGCTTTAGATGTGATCAATGAGGTGCTAAAAAAATATACTCAAGCCCAGTGTAATTTAGGGGTAGCAGGTGTATGTGTGGACACACTTCCGGCCTCGTTGTCTGGGGTGAGCTCGGTTTTGTGGGAAGAATTTGAGGGTAAGTATGTTAAAGTTTTGGGAGATATCATAAGAGAATCAGGTTGTTTAGTAGTAAACCATGGCTGTGGTCATAGACCATATTTTAAAGAAGTGATCAAGTGGTTGAATCCAGGAGTAGTCTCATTTGCAGAATTGCCCTACCAATGTGATAGCATGGAACAACTTAAAAAGACCTATGGGCAGGATATTACCCTCATGGGCGCTATGTCTACGGATTTTTTATATTATGGAAGTCCAAAAGAAGTTATAGAGGAATCGTGGAGACAAATTGATAAGCTAGGGAAAGGAGGGCGTTATATATTAGCTCCTGGATGCGAATACCCTCCTAATGCAAATATGATGAACGCTCGTGCAATGGTAGTGGCTTCAGAACTTTATAATCGTCAGAAATAGGAGGAGCAACATAATGAGAGACTTACAAAATTTGGCAGAGTTTTTAAAGAAATTAGAGAGAAAAGAGTTCAATGAACTTTTGGATAAGGTGGTAAAAAAGTATGACCCACAAAAGATCATAGAACAGGTATTTACCCCTACTATAACTGAAATCAGGGCTCATTGTCGTAACGATGAAATTGCAATACCTGAATTGATTCTTTCCATGCGGTTACTAATGGACCTTCTAGCTGCTCTAGATATGAAACAGGTGAGAAGAGAGTATGCATATAATAAGATAGTATTGGGTGTTATTGAGAGTGATCCTCATGACATGGGAAAGAACATAGTGAAAAGGGTATATGAGTGCTATGGATTTCAAGTTTATGATCTTGGAAAAGATGTTCCAGCACCAAAGTTCGCTGAAAAGGCTAGCGAAATATCGGCTGATATAGTTGGAATTTCGACTATGATGAGTACAACCTTAAATGAAGTTTGTGAAACCATCCAACTAGTAAAAAAAAGAAGTCCAAACACAAAAGTAATAGTTGGCGGCGCTTTCATTACACCTGAGGTAGCCATGAGTATTGGAGCAGATGGTTATGCAGAATCAGCAGGAGATCTGATTGAGAGTACAGAGAAGATGTTTGCCTGTTCATAAAAAAACTATTCAGGGGTCACAAAAAGAAGGACACCTTATGCAATATGTAACTGCTTTGGATATTAGCTTAAAGGAAAATGAAGTCCATAGATGTTTAGGTTATAAAAAGCAGATGAAACCCTCACGAGAAATTAGTCGCATGTTGCGTGAAATCTTTAGAGGCGTATTAAACCGATTTCAAGCATTAGCGACGTATAAGATGATTCAAGAGTTCCACGCAACAGATGGAAAGGTGCTTACTCCATTTGGAGAAATACAAAGCCGAAAAATATCATCACTAGCTAGAAAGGCTAAGAATTTATTAGTTGGATTAGTCACGGTCCCTGAAATCGTTGCTAACATAACTGGTGATGATTTAACGCGTGATTATCTTGTATACGGAGTGGGAACAGCGGTGGTAGAAAAAGGTGTGGATTCTCTGCTCCTTATTCTTGAAAAAGAAACAGGATTATATGCGTCCCTTCCATTTAGTCCTGGATATTGTGATTGGGATATCAGGGGGCAAGGGTTTATCTTTAAGGCAATTGATCCCTCTCCAGTAAACGTAAAATTGATATCCAAAAGTTTTAGAATGGTTCCAATTCATACTATATCTTTTGTGAGCCTGTTGGGTATCCAAAATTCGGATCGAAATCCCTGCCGATACTGTACGGCAAAAAGATGCTCATTCAGGAGACCTTGATAGTGGTATTCAATATCCTAGAAGGTTTAATTGCGAGTATTTCCTTGTATTATTACTGATCATTTAGCCATAGTTCGGAGCATTGCTCCGAACTATGTAACAAGAGCTGTATAAGTCATTTTAACCCAAGTTTTGATAAACCTAGTATAGGGTTCCCAATAGGCAGATTTATGAAAATTTTATTGGGACATGTCTTTTTGTTGACTATTAAAAAAAAGTAAGATAATTAAAATCGTCTTTGGGATGGATTGTTGAAAAAAATTTTTTTCAAGGAGAGAAAGAAATGGACCATATCATTAAAAAAATCGAACAGGACCATATGAGATATGATATTCCTGAATTTAGGGCAGGTGATACAATCAATGTCCACATAAGATTAATTGAGGGCGAGAAAGAAAGGATTCAGATATTTAAAGGTACTGTTATCAGGGTAAGGGGTGGTGGAACAAACAAGACTTTTACAGTTCGCAAAATATCAGGAGGGATTGGTGTTGAGCGTACTTTTCCAATCCATTCACCCTCAATTGAAAGGATAGAGGTGGTTGATAGGGGTAAGGTACGTCAGTCTAGGATTTACTACCTAAGGGATAGAAAGGGTAAAGCTGCCAGAATTAAGTCAAGGGATATTTATTAAAGAGTTATAGGTGAATGAAAAAAAAGATCTTATAATTGCAGGAATAGACGAGGCCGGTCGGGGATGTCTGGCCGGTCCCGTTGTTGCTGCGTCGGTTATCTTGCCAAAGTATTATTCACTCCCAGGTCTTAGAGATTCAAAAAAAATTTCTCCCAAAAAGAGACTTATTTTAGAAAAGCAAATAAAAGAGATCGCCATATCGTGGGGTATTGGACTTGCAACCCCAAGGGAAATTGACACCCTTAATATCTTAAGGGCTTCACTTCTTGCTATGGAAAGGTCCTTTTCTAAGTTATCTGTGAAGCCTGATATTGTGTATGTGGATGGAATATATGCTCCAAATTTAATGGGAGTTGAGATATTTTGTGTGAAGAAGGGTGATGACAAGATACCACAGATTTCAGCTGCATCAATCCTTGCAAAGACCTTTAGGGACCGTTTAATGGAAAAAATTGACGAGAAATATCCACAATATGGCTTTAAAAAACATAAGGGTTATGCTACAAAGCTGCATCTGGAAAGGTTAAGGTTGGTTGGTCCATCATTGGTACATAGGAAGAGTTTTAAAGGAGTTAAAGAATTTTTTAGGGAAGAGATGTGTCTTTTACAAAATCCAGATTGGGAAAACTAGGCGAAGATATTGCTGAAAAATTTTACAGAAAAAGGGGATATAAGGTCTTGGACAGAAATTTCAGGACCAAGAGGGGAGAGATAGACCTAATTGTTGAGAAAAATAACCAGGTGATTTTTGTAGAAGTTAAGACCAGGACAGGTGAGAGATACGGTGAACCCAGGGAGTTTGTGTATCCAAGTAAACAAAAAAAGATGGTATCTGCTGCTAATAGATATTTAACAAAGAATAAATTGTGGCGTAAAAACATTAGATTTGACATTATTGGCATTATAAAACATGGTGATAAAATAAAAATAGAGCATGAGAAAGACGTCATTACAATTGGGGACACTCTGGATTGTGGCAACACCTATTGGCAACCTTGGTGATATCACCAAGAGGGCAGTAGAGGCCTTAAAACAGGTTGATGTAATAGCCTGTGAAGATACCAGGACCACTGGGAAATTACTAACGGTCCTTGGAATTTTTGGGAAAAAGCTTATCAGTTTTTATGACAATGTTGAAAAAGAAAAGACAGAACAAATTGTAAAGATTTTAGAACAGGGAATAGACGTTGCCCTTGTTTCTGAAGCAGGTTCACCGATTATTTCTGATCCAGGATTTTTTATTGTTAAAGAGTGCAAAAAAAGGGGGATAAAGGTATCAGTTGTCCCAGGTCCAAGTGCGCCTGTTGCAGCCTTAATAGCTAGTGGAATAGAGCCAATACCATTTACATTCCTGGGATTTATGCCCAGAAAAGAAGGTGACATAAGGGGAGTTTTGGCGCCTTTTTCAAATTTGAATACCACCCTTATTTTTTTTGAAAGAAAATCCAGGCTAAAGGCAAGTTTAAAAATAGCAAATGAAGTATTGAAGGGACAAAGAGAAGTTGCTATTGTCAAGGAACTTACCAAAAGACATGAAGAAGTAATCCATCTTTTCTTATCTGAATTTGAAAAATTGGGGGAGTTAAAGGGAGAGATTACTGTGGTTATATCTCCACCTGAGAAAAAAGAATTAAAGACTCCAATGGAAGATGTGGTAAATATAATAAAGGAGGAGATAGAAGGGGGATATAAGGGACGAGAGTTAGTAGACAGGGTAGTGGAGCTCTGTGTTGGATGGAACAAAAAAGAGGTGTATAATCTCTATTTAAGAGTGAAAAATGGGTAGGACACATCTTTTAGCGCTGCTTAAATGTTTTTTTAGGACCTATTTTATAGGCAGTATGTACAATACCAAGGGACTTCAAAACCTTGGTCTGCTCTATGTTATGGATCCTGGACTAAAACTTTTTTATGGGAAGGACACAAAAGAGTATCTCAAGGCAAGAGGGAGGTACCTATCCCATTACAATTCCCATCCCTATTTTTTGCCCCTTCTTGCTGGATATTTTTTATTTATAGAATGTCGAATATCCCAGAAGATGATTTCACCCAAGTCCCTAGAGACCATAAAAGAGACCTCAGCATACACCTTAAGTGCCATTGGTGATTCTTTTTTTGGGGGATCTCTCCTTGTTACCTGGGCACTCACTGAGGTATTGCTGGTTTTATATGGTCAAAAAACATTTGCACTGCTTTTTCTTTTAGCTTCTTTTTTTACGCTTCAGGCCTTTAGATTCGCCCTCTTTTGGAAAGGGTGGACCAGGGGACTTGCTTTTTTTCAACTACTTAAAGAAATAAACTTAATTGAATGGTCCAATAGACTTAAGATTTTAAATGGTTTTATTCTTGTTTGGATTTGGTATAGGATTTCTTGTTTGTCAAGTTATGATCATTTTAACTTCTTTTTATTAGGTGGGATAGTAGTGTCTATCTCGTCGTTTCTTATTTATAGAAATCAAATTCCCAGAGAGATTTTGGTGGTGCTATTTTTTGTTGTTATGATGTTTTTTTTGTAAAAGGAAAGGGTTTTCAAAAGATGAAGGAAGATTTGTTTTGTTCAGAGGTAATTATAAACAACAATCTTGGAATTCATGCAAGACCAGCTGCCCTTTTAGCAAAAGAGGCAAGTAAATATAAATGTGATATAAAGATAGTTATGGATGAAACAGAGGTAGATGCAAAAAGTATATTGGATATTTTGACTTTGGCCGCATCTAAGGGAAAATCTATAAAACTAGTTGCCAGGGGCGAGGATGCAAAAGAGGCAATTGAAAATATTAGCTCTTTAATAGAGCAAGGATTTGGAGAATTGTAAAATAAGGAAAACATTATGGCTAAAAGGATCCTTCAGGGAATAGCAGTTTCTGTAGGTATTGCAATAGGCCGTGCATATATTTTGAGCAGGGACCATTATTGTTTGGCACCAATTCAAAACATATCTGAAGACCTGGTTGAACAGGAGCTAAAACGACTGCAAGATGCATTTGATCTCACAATATCAAATCTAAAAGACCTAAAAGAAAGAATACCAGAAGAACAGACAGAGTATTCTTCTATAATTGATACACACATAATAATGCTTCAGGATCCAAAGCTCAAAGATGCAATTGTAAAATACATAAAAGATATGAAATTAAATGCAGAATGGGCTATAGAAAAGGGGGTTGCAGATATAGAAAAGTCATTTAAAGGCATAGAGGATGAATTTTTCAAAACAAGAATCAGTGAAATTAAGCTCCTAAGCAGGAAAGTGATTGGAAATCTAATTGGTGCTGAGGAAGAATTAAAACCTATAAAATCAAGGGTAATATTAATAGCTCATGAATTAACTCCTGCAGATACAGTTGAATTGGATGTAAGTAAAATAATGGCATTTGTCACAGCCCAGGGAGGAAAGACTTCCCATGTGTCAATTGTTGCCAGGACCCTTGGGATACCTGCAATAGTTGGAATAGAAGATGTGGAGAATCTTATTTTAGACGATGAACTTATCATTGTTGATGGATTTACAGGCAAAGTATTAATAGAGCCGGAAGAAGAAGAAATTTATGAATATACTGAAAGGCAGATAAATTTTGAGCAATATAAAAGGGAATTATTCCACCAAAGGGGACTAGCGGGCAAGACAAGAGATGGGTTTCATGTAAAGGTAATGGCAAATATTGAACTGTTTGAAGAAGTGAGTTCAGTTATAGATTATGCAGCAGAAGGCATAGGCTTATACAGGACAGAATATTCTTACCTGTATAGATCCAAGATGCCAAGTGAAGATGAATTATATGAAGAATATAGGGACCTTGTATCCATAATGGCGCCCAAATCTGTTGTGATCAGGACATTGGATGCTGGAGGGGATAAAATAGGTAAGGGTTTTGAAAGATTAGAAGAGTCCAACCCAGTTATGGGACTTCGGGCAATTAGGTTTTGTCTTAAATTTAGAAATATATTCAAGACACAATTAAAGGCAATCTTAAGGGCTGCACAAAATGGAAATGCCTCAGTTATGTTCCCCATGATTTCTGGACTTGAAGAACTCAGACAGGCAAAGGAAGCTTTAGAGGAGGCAAAAAGGGAGCTTGAAGAGGAGGGTAAACCATATAAAGGAGATATACCAATTGGCATTATGATTGAACTTCCATCTGCAGTGTTGGTTGCGCATCACCTTGCAAAGGAAGTCGATTTTTTTAGCATTGGCACCAACGATCTAATTCAATATTCCCTTGGCATTGACCGTACCAATAAGTATGTATCCCACCTGTTTCAGCCCCTACATCCAGCTATCATTAAGAGTATAAAGCACACAGTGGATGTTGCTAAAAAGTCTGGAATTGAGGTTACAATGTGCGGGGAAATGGCAGGAGATCCCTTTTGTATACCCATTTTAATTGGCATGGGGGTGGAAGTCCTTAGCTCAACTCCCCATTCTATACCTGGAATTAAAAGGGTTATTCGTATGTTATCTAAAAAAGAGTGCGAAGATCTCCTGGAGAAAGTTTTGCAAAATAGTTCTGTGAAAGAAAATAACAAAATAGTTAAGGAAAAGGTGTTTGATCGGATTCCAGAGGAACTAACATTTTTTACATCTTTTTTTGACCATTAAAGAGGAAAGTTTTTGACCTATGTCTCAAAAGGAAAAAATAAAGGTTATTGCCACAAATAAAAAGGCATTTCATTTTTATGACATTTTAGATAGGCGCGAAGCAGGGTTGGTTTTGACTGGTTCTGAAATAAAGTCCATTAGACAGGGCAAGGTAAATTTTAAGGATAGCTATGTTAGATTTTATAGAGGAGAGGCCTATCTAGTGGGCCTTCATATTGCTCCATATGAAAAGGCCTCCTATCTTGGACATGAACCTGAGCGAGATAGAAAGCTCCTTCTCCACAAACGAGAGATTATGTCTCTTCAGGGAAAAGTTCAACAAAAGGGGCTTACTATAATTCCCCTAAAGATATATTTAAAAGGTCCCTGGGCAAAGGTGGAGATCGCCCTGTGCAGGGGTAAAAATATAAGGGATAGAAGGGAAGAATTAAAGAGAAAGGCTATAAAAATGGACATTGCCAGGGAGATGTCCAAATATAAATAACCATGACACTTGAACTAAAAAGAGATCACAAAAGGTTTTTGACTTCCCTTTTTGGGGAACAAGACGTATTATTTGAACGGGAAGAGATATTAATATATGGCACTGATGCCAGTAAAAGATTTTCTCTCCCATCTGTGGTTGTGAGACCATCCTCTGTGCATCAGATACAGGAGTTACTCAAGTGGGCAAATAAAAATAAAATCCCAATAATTCCCAGGGCACGGGCAACAAATGTTGTGGGTGCTTGTGTTCCCATAAACGGTGGAATAGTTGTCTCAACCCTGAAATTAAACAAAATTTTGGACATAGATGATGTGGACTTTGTGGCTGAGGTTGAGCCAGGGGTAGTTACAGGGGAATTCCAGAAGTTTTTAAAGGAGAGGTCTTTATTTTATCCTCCAGATCCAGCGTCTGCAAATATTTCCACAATTGGTGGAAATGTGTCTCAAAACGCAGGAGGACTACGTGCAGTAAAATACGGGGTAACAAAAGACTATGTCCTGGGACTAGATGTTTGTATTCCAGGGGGGAAGATGTTGTGCCTTGGGGGGAGATCACATAAAGATGTTGTTGGATTAGACCTCAAATCTTTAATGGTTGGCTCAGAAGGGACACTTGGATTTTTTACCAAAATAATTTTAAAGCTCCTGCCCTTGCCTGAAGCCTCAATATCAGTGTTAGTTGGCTTCAGTTCCCTGGAACAATTACTGGAAGTTTCCATTAAAATATTAAAAAATGGGCTTATGCCAGTAGCAATGGAGTTTATGGACAACGATGTTTTACGTTGTATTAAAATGTTAAATAAAGAAGTGGTGCCTGATGATACAGATGCAATGCTTTTGCTTCAGTTTGATGGGGATTTAGATGCAGTGAATGCCGCAGTTTGTAAATGCGAAAAGATAATTAAAGACACAGATGTTACATATTATGAAAAAGGGGGGGATTTAAAGCGAGAAGAAGAAATATGGGAAATTAGACGACTTATTAATCCTGCATCCCATAAGATGGGAGATAAAAAGATTGCAATGGATATTTGTGTTCCCAGATCAAAGATTCCATATATAATAAAATATTCAAAGAAAATAGGAAAGGAGTATGACTTACCTGTGCTTTGTTTTGGACACCTGGGTGATGGAAATATACATGTAAATATAATGTATAGCAAAAATAATGAAGACAAGGCTCATGAATTAGATAAAAAAATATTAAAAAAGACCATTGCAGTTGGTGGCACCATTTCAGGGGAACATGGTATTGGGCTTTTAAAACTGGATTTAATTCAAGGGCAAATATCAACCACAGAGCTAAATTTAATGAGAAAAATAAAGAAGATATTTGATCCACATAATATCATGAATCCAGGAAAAGCTTATTAATTTTTAATTATTTAATTTGCCTATTTCTTTAGCTCCGATTATTGATCGGGTTATGGATCAAGTGATTAGTGAATAGTGAAAGGTAAAGTGTGAGTGTATGTGTATGTGTGTGTATATGGAAGTTACAGACCACAGACACAGATCACAGCAGTTTTTAGTTGTTAGTTGTTAGTGGTTAGTTTTTAGTTATTAGTCTTTAGTTATTAGTGAAAGGTGAAGGATACTAAAACGTCGAACCTTGAACTTTGAACATTGAACGTTGAACTTTAGACACCCACAGACACAGTCCACAGATCACAGACACAATTTAAATTTATAAAAAAAGGGGGAGATTATGAATACAAGAGAGATGTTAGGTGGTTTTTGGGAGAAAAAATTAAATATATTAAAACAGATACTGGAAAAAAATAATTTTGAAGTATTTTTAGCCCCAAGGCTTAAGCATGTAAAAAAACTGTTTATAAATGAAATTTTAAGTAAATTGGATGATATCAAAAAGGTCTCTTTTGGAGGTTCCCTTACTGTAGTGGATTCTGGAATTTATTCCTTTTTTAAGGAATCAGGTGATTATGAGGTGATAGACACCTATGACAGGACCATTCCAAAGGATGAGTTCATACATAGAAGGAGACAGGCACTTTTGTCTGACCTTTTCATTACAGGCACCAATGCAGTAACTGAAGATGGGGTTTTGGTAAACCTGGATGGATATGGGAATAGGGTGGGAGCCATTGCCTTTGGTCCCAGGTATGTGACACTACTCATTGGAAGAAATAAGGTGGTTACTGATTTAGATGAAGCTGTAAACAGGATAAAGGGTTTTGCAGCTCCAATAAATACTATAAGACTTGGTAGAAAGACCCCATGTGCAAAGACACTCAAGTGTGAAGATTGCAATAGTCCAGATAGGGTATGCAATGTTTGGGTTATTACTGAGAAATGTTTTCCACCAAAAAGGATTAAAATAATCTTAATAAATGAAGATTGTGGATTTTAGTAATATTACACAATGTCTAAACCAGAGTTAGGTCTTATTTCACTTCAGTTAGCAGGAGGACTAATGTTAAATATTAGAAAGGAGCTTTTTGATTTTTCACCATACTCCCCTGGTCTTTCCATTGATGAAATAAAAAAAAAGTACAACTTAAGTAATGTAATTAAAATGGCAAGCAATGAAAATCCATTGGGAGTATCTCCCAGGGTAGTTGAGGTTATAAAAAATATCAGTACCTATGCCTTTAGATATCCAAGGAGTGGGAACCCAGATTTAGTTGACAAGCTATCTGAGGTCCTTAATATCCCTGATAAGTATATTGTTGTTACAAATGGTTCAGATGAAATAATTGATCTAATTGTAAGGGTTGTAACTGTACCATATAAAGATAATATGGTGGTATTTGATCCCAGTTTTTCTATATACAGGATGCAGGGGAAATTCCATGGAATTTATGTAAAATATGTGCCATTGAGTAAAGATTTTTCATTTGATTTTAATGGAATTATAGATGCAATAGATGAAAATACAAAACTCATATTTTTGACAAATCCAGATAACCCTTCAGGGTTTTCTGTTAAATCAAAAGAGATAATTAGATTATTAGAAAGAATTTCTGAAAATATATTGGTTGTAGTTGACGAAGCCTATGTTGAGTTTTCTGATGATCCAGATGAGCGTTCCTGTATAAGAGATGTTTTAAGATATAAAAACTTAGGAGTGCTCAGGACGTTTTCCAAGTTGTATGGACTTGCAGGGCTGAGGATAGGATATGGAGTTTTACCACCAAACCTCTCTGATTATATAAAAAGGGTTAAACTACCATTTAGTGTCAATATAATTGCAGAAAAGGCTGCCATAGAAGTACTTGATGATATTAATTACATTGAACATACAAGAAATACTGTTATTCAAGGCAGGGAGTACTTACAAAAAGAAATGGAGAAGCTTGGATGCAAGGTATATCCATCCCAGGCAAATTTTTTGATGTTTGAGCCACCAATCCCAGCGGATATATTATTTGAGGAGTTGCTTAAAAGAGGGATAATTATAAGACCTCTAAAATCATATGGGCTCTCAAGCCTTCTCAGGGTATCAATTGGCAGGGGAGATGAAAATAGGCTGTTTATCAAAGGGTTGAAACAAATTCTTTAGGGATATTGTATGGATAGGTCAAAAAAAATGATAATTACAATTGATGGTCCAGCTGGTTCGGGAAAGACTACTGTTGCAAAGATTGTAGCAAAAAAAATGAACATTGCTTATCTGGATACAGGTGCCATGTATCGTGGTGTTGCTTTAATCCTTGGCAATATGCCTAAAGATTTTAATTACAAAGAGAATGTATTAAGTTCATTGAAATTTGACTTGGTGTATGATGGTGATGGTTATTCTTTGGCCATGAACAACAAGATTTTAGGTGATGAGATAAGGACCGAGAAAATAGGCTTTCTTGCATCCACAATTGCTAAAGATCCCCTTGTTAGAACATATCTAACCAAACAGCAAAGGGAGATTGCCAAAAGACACTCCCTTGTAGCTGAAGGAAGGGACATGGGTACAGTGGTGTTTGAGAATGCAGATTTTAAATTCTTTTTAACTGCATCACCTGAGATAAGGGCAAGGAGGAGATTTGAACAACTAAAGGAAATAGGGATTGAGTCTAGTTATAATGAGATACTAAAAGACATATTAAAAAGGGATGAACAGGACTCAAGTCGGGAAATAGCCCCATTAAAACCTGCAGAGGATGCTGTGGTAATAGATACATCAAACCTTAGTATTGAGGAAGTAGTACACGACATATTAACCCAAATTTATCAAAAATAATAAACTCTGGTTAATGTGTCTAAAATCCACAGGCGGGAAATAGAAGCCATTTACTGTAAAAGGTGTGAGAAAGGATATTTTCGTCTGGGTAAAAAAGGGCTGATTAAATCAGCCCTTTTTAAAATTATGCTATCCCTAATTTGAATTTTAAGGATCGGAGGGTATTTTTCATAAGCATTGTAATGGTCATTGGACCAACTCCGCCTGGAACAGGGGTAATCCAGCCAGCAATCTCTTTTGCTGCTTCAAAGTCCACATCACCTCTCAGGATTGGAACCATCTTGTTTGGATCTTTTTTGCTTGGCTTTTCTCCAACCCTATTAACACCAACATCTATTACACATGCACCAGGTTTGATCCATTCAGGTTTTACTAGACCTGGAACCCCAGCTGCAACTATCAAGATGTCTGCCCTTTTGCAGTGGGCTGCCAAGTCCTTGGTTGCAGTGTGAACAACAGTAACTGTGGAATTTGCGCCCCTTCCCTTTTGCATCATCATTACTGCAATTGGTTTTCCAACTATATTGGACCTACCTACAACAACTACCTCAGCACCTTTAGTTTCAACTCCAGAGCGGACTATAAGTTCCTGGATACCAGCTGGAGTACATGGTGGAAACTTCACTTCATCTCCCCCAATCATGAGTCTTCCTACATTTACTGGATGAAATCCATCAACGTCCTTGTCTGGATCAATGGCATTTAAGACCTTTTTTTCATCAATGTGTTTTGGAAGTGGGAGTTGGACCAATATTCCGTGGATGCTGTCGTCTTTATTGTATTTGTCGATTAAATCCAGAAGTTCCTTTTCAGATATATCTGCTGGTCTGGTGTCCTGTACTTCGTGGAATCCCACTCGTTTTGCTGTCTTGATTTTTAGTGTCACGTAAGAAACTGATGCAGGGTTTTCTCCAACTAAAATAGTAACAAGCCCTGGTACAACACCATGTTTTTCCTTGATCTCCTTAACCTCTTTTTCAATTTCTGCTAAGATTTCTTCCCTAATTTCAGTCCCTTTAATTAATTTGGCAGTCATAAAAAACTCCTTTTTAAATTATTGTTAACATCATACTTGGTAACCCAAAAAAACCGTCCAATAAGACCAAGACGAGCTTAAGTGTTGGCTCGACTTTGGTTTTCACTACCTGTTAAACCTTAAAATTTTTTCTTGTCAAGGAGTAAACTGGAATTAATTTTATATGCATATGAATTTGGGCCGTTGTGATTATAAAATTCAGGAGGTGATGTTCTGCGCTTGATTGTATTATCCTTATACTATATCATGCAAAAACTTTGAAACTAACGATATTGAGCATCCAATATGGATAAGATTGATCAAAGTTTCTGTTTACTCTGTGGGAAGTGCTTAGAAGTATGCCCTGTATTTAATGTAACCAATAAAGAGGAACTATCTCCCAGATCCAAGGCGTTTCTCTATTCCCAGATGGAAAAAATGGATTTAAATATAAAGAATTTAACCAGTCTTGTTGGAAATTGTGTTGGTTGCTCAAGATGTTATGATGTGTGTACTCAAAAGATAGATATACCCCTGGAGGTGTCAAATCTCAGGTCCAACTCAATTAGTCTAAAAAGATGGCTCTTTTTAAAAATAGTAAAACACATCCCAGAGCTTTATCCTTTTATAAAAAAGGGATTTAAGATAAAAAATATAATTCCCCATTTAAAAAATATTCAATTGACTAGAGACTTATTTGACAATCTAAACAAACACAGTTTTATAAAGGTGAGGCCTGGGGAAAAAAAAGACACCCCTGATAAGGCGGTTGTTTTTGGAGGGTGTGTTGGAACCTATTTAAAGGATAAATGGTTTGAGAATGCTCTAAATATTGCTAAAATGTGTTATGAGGTAGAAGAAGACGTTGAGTGGGAGTGTTGTGGGTATCCAATGTCTTTTGCAGGTGATATAAAAGGGGCAAAAGACTCTTTTATGAGAAATTTTAAAATATGGAAGGATATTGGCACCCCTAAGATACTTGTGTTTTGTGCAACCTGCTGGTTAAGTCTAAGAAAAGGTGCATTCTTCATTGAAGACGAAAAATTAAGACACAAGTGGCTTAATTCAATTATATATATGACAGAATTAATTGGAAACTTAAAAGTTACAAAAATGACCACAAATCCATTTCATTTAGCCCTCCACAAACCCTGTCACATGGATGAGCATGGATATGATAATTTATTGGACTTATTGAATAATTTGGGCATGACTTTTGATATAATTGATGATTGCTGCGGATTTGGAGGGTGTACAAGATTGGAAAATCCTTCGTTATGTGATATGTTGGGGGAGAAATTGTGGAAAAAAGTTGGTGATGGAAGTCTAGTTATATCTGGATGTTCTGGGTGTATCTTGCAACTTTGTTTGACTGGAGATAGTTTAAAGGTGTATCATTGGCTTGAATTATTTGAGTTTTGAAGAAAATTGATATCAGGAGTTAAAAATGTTTTTTTTAGATTTTTTGGCAAGAAAGATTTTTGGAACCAAAAATGAGAGATATCTAAAGTCAATTCGTCCTCTGGTAGATAAGGTGAATAGTTTTGAAGATCAAATGGTCAAATTAAAGGACCATGAATTTCCTCAAAAAATTAATGAATATAGAGAACAGGTGAAAAAAGGAAAGAGTTTAGATGAGCTTCTGCCTGAGGTATTTGCCCTGGTTAGGGAGGCATCAAAAAGGACCCTAGGTATGAGACATTTTGATGTCCAGGTAATGGGGGCAATTGCCCTTCATCAGGGAAAGATCGCTGAAATGAAGACAGGTGAAGGAAAGACCCTTGTGGCAACCATGCCCCTTGTATTGAATGGACTTGAGGGAAAAGGCGCTCATTTAGTTACTGTAAATGATTATCTGGCCAAAAGAGACTCAGAGTGGATGGGCGAGATATACAAATTTTTAGGGCTTAGTGTTGGAGTTATTTTATCAAACATGGAAGATGAAGAGAGAAAAGAGGCATATAGTTGCGACATCACTTATGGTACAAACAATGAATTTGGCTTTGATTATCTAAGGGATCACATGAAGTTTTACCCTGAACAGCTTGTCCAAAGGGAACTTAACTATGCAATTGTTGATGAGGTGGACTCAGTTTTAATTGACGAGGCAAGGACCCCTTTGATTATATCTGGTCCTGCTGATGAATCAACTGCACTCTATAAAAAGATAAATGCAATTGTTCCAAAACTAAGAAAGGATAGGGATTTTACAGTAGATGAAAAGACCAAGACAGTCATGTTGACTGAGGAAGGGGTATCAAGGTGCGAGGAGATATTGGGTCTTGATAACCTATTTGATCCCAAAAATATAACATATCAGCACCATATCCTCCAGGCCTTAAAGGCACACTATTTATTTCAAAGGGATGTTGACTATATTGTTAGAGATGGAGAAGTACTTATAGTTGATGAATTTACAGGAAGGGTCCTGCCAGGCAGGAGATACAGTGATGGCCTCCACCAGGCCCTAGAGGCAAAGGAAGGGGTCAAGGTCCAGGAGGAAAACCAGACACTTGCCACAATTACCTTTCAGAATTTTTTCAGGATGTACAATAAATTGGCAGGAATGACTGGTACAGCTGATACCGAAGCAGTTGAGTTCAAAGAGATATATAACCTTGATGTAGTTGTTATACCTACCAACAAACCCATGATCAGGATAGATTACCCAGATGTAATATATAAGACACAGAGGGAAAAATTTGATGCCATAGTAAAAGAGATTGTTGAACTACACAGACAGGGAAGGCCAGTGTTAGTTGGAACTACCTCAATAGAAAAATCTGAACTTATTGCAAGGAAGCTAAAAAAGTTAAAGATCCCCCATGAGGTGTTAAATGCAAAACACCATGAAAGGGAAGCAGAGATAGTTGCTCAGGCTGGAGAAAAGGGCAGGGTGACCATTGCAACAAATATGGCAGGTAGGGGAACTGACATAAAGCTTGGAGAAGGGGTAAAAGACCTGGGAGGTCTGCACATATTAGGAACTGAGAGACATGAATCCAGGAGGATTGATAACCAGTTAAGGGGTAGAGCAGGAAGGCAGGGTGATCCAGGTAGTTCCAGGTTTTATCTTTCATTAGAAGACGATCTACTCAGGCTCTTTGGATCAGATAGGATTTCTTCCCTAATGGACAAGCTTGGTGTGGAAGAAGGTCAGCCAATTGAAAATAGACTTATTTCAAAGGCAATAGAAAATGCACAAAGAAGGGTGGAAGAACACAATTTTGAGATTAGAAAACACCTACTTGAATATGATGATGTGTTAAACCAGCAAAGGGAGGTTATCTATAGAAAGAGAAAGGAATGGATGATTGCTGAAGACTTAGAACCCACTGTTATGGAATTTATAGATGACCTTATTGAGGATATATATTTTAGTTTAGACCAAAAAAAGAATAAGTTAAAGGAAGAAGACATTGATGTTATAAACACAAGGCTAAAAGAGGTTTTTGGGTTAGATAGATACATTGCCCTAAAGAAGGATTCTTTACCATCCAAAGATGAGGTCAAAACACAGGTTGGAAAGATAATAGAGGAACTAAAACTAAAGGCAGGGGAACACTATCAGGATATACTCAGGTTCTTTTTACTAGAGAATCTAGATAGATTCTGGAAGGAACATCTTCTGAATATGGATTATTTAAGGGAGGGAATAGGCCTTAGAGGTTATGGGCAGATGGATCCAAAACAGGAATATAAAAAGGAAGGTTTCGAACTTTTCCAGGAGATGCTATATCTTTTGAAAGAAAATACCATAAAGGCCTTAACTCACATTAGGTTCCAGGAGGTCTCAGAGGAAGATCTAAAACATGAGGACCAGACAAAGGACCTGAGATATTCTGATTCTGGAGAGCAAACCCCAAGGACTCCATATAGACGGAAAGGTAAAAAAATAGGTAGAAATGATCCCTGCCCGTGTGGGAGCGGGAAAAAATATAAAAAATGTTGTGGTAGATAGATTTTAAGGAGTTGTAAAAATGGAGAATACAATGGACAGAGATTTTATATTAAAGAGGATTGCGGACCTCTTGTTTGAGGTGGGGATGTTAAAAAAGACCCCCAGGACGGGTTATCAATTCCTTGGTTCAGGTTCAGAAAGTGTAGCAGAACACTCCTATCGCACTACGATTATAGGACTTATACTTGGGATAAAAGAAGGTCTTGATTGGAAAAAGATTGTTCTCATGTGTTTATTTCACGACTTACATGAGGCAAGGACAGGTGATTTTAATTATGTGTATAGGAGATATAACAAGGCAAAGGAAGATAAGGCTATTTTAGATGCACTAAAGGATACACCCCTGGAAGATTTGATTTTACCATTGCTAAAAGAACTTGAGGATGTAGATTCCAAAGAGGCTGAAATTGCCCATGACGCAGATCAAATCGATCTTATATTGAATTTAAAGGAACAAATGGATCTTGGAAATCCATATGCTGAGACATGGTTAAAATATGCATTGGAAAGGCTTAGGACAGACGCAGGGAGAGAGCTCGCTGAAAAAATACTTGAGACAGATCATACAGATTGGTGGTTTAAAGGAGTGGATACAAATTGGTGGGCAACAAAAAACGGGAAAAAATAAAATATGTGTGGTGGGCGTTCTTGTTGTCGTTAATGCTACATCTTTGTTCTTTTGTAGTGGGTTACATAAGATTACCAGGTAGAGATTTGGTAGTCTCCTTGAGCAATCTATCGGCTCAAAAAGCGCATAATGAAAAAAAGGCAATACATAAAATAACTTCAAAAAAATTTTTTTTTGTTTCAAACTATACATCCAGACAAATACATGTTAAAAAAGATTTTTTTAAAACTCCAATTAAGGACCAGAAATTGGCGTTGGCACTTGCGATTTTAAAAAAAAAATTGGCTTGCTTTGGAAAAATAGTATAATTGAGAGTCAAGGTTCAGTATTGGTAACAGTGGAACTAAATAGAGATGGAACTTTAAACAACATTATTATAAATAACCTTGTTGGCGAACAAAGATTATCAGATGAAGTTGTCTCTATTATAAAAAGGGGTGAGCCCTATGTTGATGTAATGAAATCATTTAACTCCCCCTTGAAATTTCAGCTCTATTTTCAGGTACAAACATCTCATTAGAGAAAAGATAATACATGTGGAGGAAAGATGAGGATAGCAGTGATTTCCGATACTCATATGAGGAAACCTAACAATATGTTAATAGATGAATTTGAATCTAGATTAAGGAATATGGATGCAATATTTCATCTTGGGGATTATACCAATGAAGATGTGTATTATTATTTGAACTCTCATCCTAGATTTTATGGTGTGCGAGGAAATATGGATTCTGGATACTGGACCCAAGATGTTCCTACTACACTGGAAGTCAAGATAAATAATATAAAATTTGGATTTTTACATGGAAATGATCTTGACTTTTTAAATATTGAAAGAGATATTACAAATCGATTTTCTGAGGATGTGAATTTTTTATTTTTTGGCCACACCCACATACGTTTTTTTAAAGAGGTATCAAAGGGCAAATACATTTTAAATCCAGGTAGCTTCACCTATCCCAAGATGGAACCAAAGGGATACTCCATATTGGAGTTTGATAGTGTTGAAGAGGTAAAGCTTAGCTGGATAAACCTATAAACAGGAGGAGAGGTTATGGCAAAAGAAGAATGTATTGAAGTAACTGGTGTTGTAAAAGAGGCGTTGCCCAATGCAATGTTTAAGGTTGAACTGGAAAATGGACACGAAGTATTGGGACATATCTCTGGAAAGATGCGTAAATATTATATCAGGATATTACCAGGTGATAAGGTGAAGGTAGAGCTTTCTCCTTATGATTTAACAAGGGGAAGAATTGTATATAGATATAAATAGTTTTT
>NZ_BAAIEW010000033.1:0-34647 GCF_054654515.1 Desulfothermus okinawensis JCM 13304
ACAAAAAATGGGGAGGCACCATAAGAAACTGGTCCAAGATTTATCCCCAACTATATATATTTTTTGAAGAGAGGATTAAAAATGCAGTTCAATAGTATTAAGGCTAAAAAATGGATTTACACAAATTATGTTACAGGCTTATTAAAAATGTAGTTCAATAGTATTAAGACTACAAAAGGATTTACACAGATTATGTTACAGGCTCGTCAATTACATCCCCTTGTTAACCTATCCCTTTAATCATTCGTTCATAATCACTATGATCTCCTATCCATACCCAGATAAAATCTTGGCCTTCCTTTATGGCCAATGCTCTATAATTGAGATCAACTCGGATAGACCAAAATTTACCGACCTTCTTGAAATGAAGAGAACGATGTAACGGGTCTACCTTAAGTAATTCAAAATTTCTTCTTGCGGTTTGCTGCACTTTTTGCGGAAGATCCTCAAATAGTTTCCAGAAACGGGTGGTTGTTCGATGCATTTATAATTCCTGCAGCTTTCCCTCTTCCTTTTCAACAAGGGCTTCCTTTACCAGAAAATCTAACTTCCCTGATTTTGAGTCTGATTCTATCTCTCTGTCCCACCTTTCCCAGTCCCGCTCATAAAACCATTCTCTCAGACGCGAAAAATCCTCTTTAGAGAGGGACTCAATTGATGACAATATTTCTTCTACATTAGGCATTACCATTTTCCCTTTGCATTGAATGGCTTAACATTATTGTTTAACTTTATTCTATTTTGAAAAAATTAAAATCAGAATCCCCCTATCTGTCAAGTTGTTTTATTGTTTGTGCAGGACTACGTCAAAGATGTGTCTGTGTATGTGATCTGTGTCTGTGGATGTCTAACGTTCAAGGTTTTAGGCGCCCTTTCACCTTCATCCTTCAACCTTCTACCTTTCACTATTCACTATTCACTAATCACTATCACTTAACCCATAACTCAATCAATAATCGAAGCTAAAGAAATAGGCAGATTACCTTTTTCAAAATTTAAATATTGCTTTTTTATAAAAAGTTTTTAATAATCCCATCTGGTAAGAAAACAACTATCAAAGATCAGGAGGGATTAATTAATGGCAAATTGTTTTCCATATCTGGTGGATAACACCCTCATGGAACAAATAAAAAACCTACCCACAGAAGAGCTTTTGGACTTCTGGGAAGAGACCCAGTTTCTAGACGATCAGTTTGATCAGGGAGAGGGAGCCTCTTTGATGTTAAATCTTGAATATGAAAGGGCTGTATTATTTGAATTGCAAATAAGAAAATGGACAGGGAAACTCCCTGTAGACCTCTAAAAAACAAAAGGGGGGGGATAAATACCCCCCCTTATCTAAAAACCTATCTCCTGCCTATTCCAAAATATTCAAATCCCATATCCTTTAACAATCTGGGATTGTAGAGATTTCTGCCATCAAAAATCACAGGATATTTAAGGGAGTTTTTAATTCGGATAAAATCTGGATTTCTAAACTGGTTCCATTCAGTGACAACACCAAGTGCATCTGCTCCATCTAAGGCCTCATATTCACCATCTACTATCTCAACGAGGGGATTTTCCTTAAAATATTCCCTTGCCCTTTTACACGCCTTTGGATCAAAGGCTCTCACCTTCATTCCTTTTCCAGTTAAGTATTCAATAATAGTAAGGGCCGAGGACTCCCGTATATCGTCTGTGTTTGCCTTAAAGGCAAGGCCCCAGATTGCTATTGTCTTTCCTTTAATCCCTCCCATATCAGAAAAAAAACTCTCCACCTTTCTGGCAAGTACCCTTTTTTGCTCTTCATTTACCTGATGAACAGAAGATAATAGTTTTGGAGAATATCCAATCTCATTTGCAGTATTTATAAGTGCACGCACGTCTTTTGGAAAACAGGAACCCCCATACCCCACTCCAGGATATATAAAGTGATACCCTATCCTGTGGTCTGCCCCAATTCCAAGCCTAACATCTGCTATATCTGCACCAACCTGCTCGCATATATTGGCAATCTCGTTGATAAAGGATATCTTGGTTGCAAGCATTGCATTTGCAGCATACTTTGTCATTTCAGCGCTTCTAATGCCCATTACAATTAGCTTTTCCCTGGAGCGAGCAAACGGGGCATAGAGTGCCTTGAGTAGCTCTGCAGTCCTCACATTATCGGTCCCCACAATTATCCTGTCTGGTTTCATAAAATCAGAAACAGCGTCCCCTTCTTTTAAGAATTCAGGGTTTGAAACCACGTCAAATTCAACCTGAACTCCCCTTTTTGCAATCTCCTCAGAGATTATTGCCCTCACCCTATCTGCAGTTCCAACTGGTACTGTGGATTTGTTAACCACAATTCTGTATTCATTTATGTATTTTCCTATGTCCCTGGTAACAGATTCCACATACCTCATGTCACAGCTGCCATCTTCTTTAGGTGGTGTACCAACGCATATAAATATAAAAAGTCCCTTATCTATCCCCTGTTTTATATCTGTTGTAAAATCCAGCCTACCCTGTTTTAAATTCCTCTGCACCAACTCCTCTAATCCAGGTTCAAAGATATGTACTTTTCCCTGTTTTAGGTTAGTTACAACCTCTTCATTAATATCAACGCAGATTACATTATTACCAGTCTCTGCAAAACATGCAGCTGTAACCAAACCAACATATCCAGTTCCAACAATGCAAAGATCCATAATAAAAACTCCAGATTAAGCTAATTTTTTTGCAAGTTCTGCAACCCTTTTCCCAAGCTTTTTCCCATTTTCAACAGCTGTATCATCAGGTGCGCCAACACATGCAACACCATAGTGGCCAGTGGCACTTATGGGATCTCCAACAATTATCATACCATATATGAGCATTGCCTGAATAATAGACATCATGGTTGTTTCCTTACCACCAGTTGCATCCCCTGATGTCGCAAAAGCTGCACCTATTTTATTTTCCATTTTCTTTCTAATAGACACAAATTCGTCAAAAACCCTCTTTAAATCAGTTGCCATTACACCAAAATATACAGGAGATCCAGCAATTACACCAGAGGCGTTTAAAAAATCTTCTTTAGTTACTTCTTGAGTGGATTTTAAATTTGCTTTAACTCCTTCAACTTCTTCTACACCACTGGCAATGGCCTGTGCCAGTTTCTTGGTATTACCAGTTTTGGAATAATAGAGTACCAAGACCTCCATATAAGACCTCCTTGTGTTTAAATTTACTTGCAAAAATAACTACAATTCTATAAACATTTCTAAATAAGTAGCTTAACATGTTATAAACCTTAAATTAATCTAAATAGAGGAAATGTCAAACACTTATATCATAAACATAACAGGCAAAGACGCACCAGATAAGTTAAAAGAGATAACCAAGACCTTAAGTCTATTTAAATTAAATATCCTGGACATAAACCAGGCAGTTATATTTGAAAATCTATCCCTGGAAATCCTAGTGGAACTATCCCCTGGGGTTAGTAGAGATGAATTTTTAAAAGAAATCCTATACACCTCCCACAGGTTAAATCTACACATTACCTTTGATGACATAGACATTGAAAAAAGCGGACTTTTAAACGATCTATCAAAAAAAAGATTTATCATAACAGCCCTGGCCAAAAACCTCACTTCAAAACACCTAAGCTCTCTTATGGATTTAATTTCTCAAGAAAAGGTAAATATTGTATCCATTGAAAGGCTATCAAGGCCCAGGGTGGATAAGTATAAAAATTGGGGTGTTAGTTGTATTGAAATGACCCTTGAGGGTGGGGCCATTAATTTAGAGAAATTGCGCAGGGATTTTTTAATCCTGTCTAAGCAAGGGGATATAGACTTAGGGATACAAGAAGATACCCCATATAGACGCCATAGAAGGCTTATTGCCTTTGACATGGACTCCACATTGATTCAGACAGAGGTAATAGATGAGTTGGCAAAAAGAAAAGGTGTATATGAGGAAGTAAAAAAAATCACAGATAGGGCAATGAGGGGAGAGATTGATTTTAAAGAGAGCCTTAAGATGCGTGTTGCATTGCTAAAAGGACTTAGGGAGTCAGAACTTAGAGAAGTTGCTAAAAATCTGCCTTTAACAGATGGAGCAATAAAACTCATAAAAAACCTAAAAATACTTGGATATAAGATAGCTATAATATCAGGTGGATTTAGATATTTTGGGGAATTTTTAAAACAAAAGCTAAATATAGACTATGTATTTGCCAATGAGCTGGAGATTAAAAATAAAGTTTTAACAGGCAGGGTCCTGGGAGAGATCATTGATGGTGAGAAAAAGGCGGAGATACTAAAAGAACTTGCCAGGGGCCAAAACATTTCCCTGGAACAGGTAATAGCTGTGGGAGATGGGGCAAATGACCTTCCAATGTTAAATCTTGCAGGTCTTGGTATTGCCTTTCGTGCAAAGCCAATTGTAAGGGAAGGGGCAAAACAGTCATTAACAAACGTAGGATTAGATGCAATACTCTATTTTCTGGGAATAAGGGACAGGGAAGTAATAGTTTAGATTATTTTACAACCATTTTGCCTGGTAGATAAAAAACAATATCAGGGAAAATTGTAAGCAACACCACCATTAAAATCATAATCACAAAAAATGGGAATGTGGCCTTTAAGATCCTTCCAATTTCTTCATTGGATATTCCCTGGATTACAAATAGGCTAAAACCAACTGGTGGAGTTATTTGAGACAGCTCCACCATTATCACCAGAAATATCCCAAACCACAGGGGCTTAAATCCTGCCTGGGTTACTATTGGAAGAACAATTGGCAGGGTCATAACCACAATGGATATCCCATCAAGTAACATCCCTAAAAACAAATACATAATCCCCAGAACAAAAATAAGGACATAAGGAGATAGGTGTAGCTCTGCAATAAAATTACTAAGAGCTGCTGCTATTCCAGTAAATCCAACTACCTGAGAAAGAAAGGCTGCACCACAAATAATAAAACATATCATACAGGTGGTACTCACTGCACTGAGTAAAGATTCCAAAAAAATCTCTTTTGTTATATTTCTAAATAAAAAAGCCAGAAGATATGCCCCAATAACCCCAATTGCCGCTGCCTCTGTTGGGGTAGTAAATCCAAGGTATATTCCTCCCAGCACTATAAATATTAAAAATAGGACAGGGAACAATTCCTTTGAGCTCTTTAGCTTTTCCTTGAATGTGTATGTCCTTTCATCAGATTCAGGTACAATGTGTGGATTTGTAAGGGCCTTAAAGATTATAAAGGCAGAATACATAGAGGCAAGAATAAGTCCTGGAATTATTCCTGCAATAAACAATTTCCCAATGGATGTATCAGACAGGACACCATATATTATCATAATCAGGCTTGGTGGAATCAAAAAACCAAGGGTGCCTGCTCCAGCCAGAGATCCCAGGGCAAGATCCCTGTCATATCCACGCTTTGAGAGCTCATCAAGGGTGATTTTGCCAACAGTGGCAGTTGTTGCAGCACTTGATCCTGAAACTGCGGCAAATAGGGAACAGGCAACCACATTTATGTGGAGTAATTTCCCCGGAATCCTTGAGAACCAGGGCAAAAGCCCATTTAAGAGCTTTGTTGATATGGCAGTCCTATATAACACCTCTCCCATTAAAACAAACAAAGGCAGTGCAGTAAGGGACCATGAATTCATGCTATTCCACACAGAATTTGCAATTAAATTACCGATTTTACTCCAGATGGAAATAGTTGGAGGGAGGTTAAAGTTATAGAGGAGCATTCCGCAAATTGCAGCAGAAATTAAGGAAAATCCTATCCACAGACCAGATAGGAGGAACAAGAACATTATTCCAAACATTACAATGGATAGGATAAGTGGATCACTGATAATTTTTAAGCCTCCTTATTATCATAGAAAAAAGTTGGCTGCACAGCAGGAGAAAGCCAAGTGGTACCCCCATCTCAGGTATCCAAAGGGGAGTTTCCAGCATGGAATCTGCTCTCATATCCAAACTATAGGTCTCATAGACCATCATGATAGAATAATAAAGTGCATATATGGAGATTGCAAATGCCAGGGTAAAAACAACTAGATCCAGTGCCTTTGCCACTTTTTTATTTTTTATCCTTGAAGTAATAAGGGTTATTTTGATGTGTTTTCCCTCTTTTAATGTGTATGCAAGTCCCAAAAATACCGAAAACACCATAAAGTAGGCACTGAATTCATCTGACACCATGGTAGATGTCTTAAAAAAGGTACGCAAAAAAATCTCCAGAGATATCAAAAACACAATAAGGAGCATAAAAAAACCAGAAATATATGCACCCAGTTTTGATATAAAATCAATTGTCTTTAGTATCCTGTCCATAAAATTGGTGTATAGGGGGCAGATATAAGCCCCCTTGTTTTTTATTTTACATATTTTTTCAAGATATATTTGGCCTTGCCCCTGGTCTTTGCGAGAAATTCATCGATTATCTTTCTTGCGGCCTTGTCCATTGCTCTATCAAGCTCTTTTGTTGGATTATATACCTTCATACCGTGCTGTTTTATTATCTTAATTGCCTCAATATTTCTATTTTCAGATTTTTTCCACTGAACATCTTCTATTTCCCTTGCTGCCTTTAACATGGCCTTTTGCTGTTTTTTAGACAGGGACTTCCAGTAATCTAAATTTATTGTCATCATATTTAATGGAAATGCATAGTTAATGTTTGCAAAATAATTTAATACCTCCCAGAATTTTCCATTCTTTGTGGATTCTGCACTGGTCAAAACAGAGTCAATGACCCCTGTGCGAAGGGAAGAATATACCTCGCCCCATGGCATGGGCACAGGAGATGCACCCAGTTCCTTTAAAAACCTGGCACCATTTTTATCATAGGTCCTTGTCTTCAAACCTTTTAGATCAGAAACCTTCAGAATCTCTTTTTTGGTGACAAGACCACTTGGTGGCCATGGGGCTGCATAGAGAAACTTCTGGTTCCATTTAAGCGCAGCCTTTTTATAATAAGGTTTAAGTTCTTCATATAACTCTCTGGCATCCTTATATGTCTTTACCAGCCGAGGAAGGGAACTCACTCCAAATATGTGTTCACTCCCAGCAACAACCCCCATTAAGATATCACTCATTGGTACCTGGCCATCTTTCACTGCCTTTAAAAGTTCAGGTCCTTTAAAACCAAGGGCACCTCCAGGATGAACGCTGATTATAACTGATCCACCTGAATACTTTTTTACCAGCCTGGCAAACTCCATTGCCCCCTGAGTATGAAAACTGGTTGGACCATAAATTGCGTTACAATCTAATTTCACCACTTTCCCTGCATTTGAAATACCAATGAGACAAAAAACCATAAAAAAACAAAAAAATAATGACTTAACTCTCATAACCCCTCCTTTATTTTGTTTTACATTTTCCATATCCCCCACCTCCTGGGGTCTCAATCCTTAAAATACTTCCTTTTTTTAAAAACCTGTTAAACTTACCTGGCATAGTTATTTGTTTTCCTTCAACTACCAAGATATTTTTTCCAGGTTTGCCATGGTCTCCTCCCATAAGTCCATATGGACCATGCTCCCTTCTTTCGCTGAGCACAGTTACTTCTGCATCTGATAAGAGTTTAATCTCCCTGATTATGCCATCTCCTCCCTTAAACTCACCATCTCCACCAGATTTATTTCTAATGGAATATTCAGTGACCATAAAGGGATAGCTAAATTCAAGGGCCTCAATTGGTGTATTTAAGGTATTTGTCATGTGAGAGTGAACTGCGCTCTCTCCATTTCCTCCCCAAAAGGCCCCCATGCCACCACCTATTGTCTCATAATATGCAAAAGGACTATTGGTTCGATCATCTATGCCACCAATGGAAACATTGTTCATACTACCCTGGCTGGCAGCTGGTATTTTGTCTGGTATGGCATAAGAGAGTGCCCCCAGTATTACATCCACTATCCTCTGTGATGTTTCAACATTTCCACCAGCCACAGGTGCTGGAAAATTTGCATCAACAATGGTACCTTTTTTGGTCCTGACCTTTATTGGTCTTAAAAGTCCTGCATTTGTAGGGATGTCCAGATCAATCAAGGATCTAAATACATATAATACCGCTGACAAGGTAATTGAATAAACAGCATTTACACTCCCAGTCACCTGGGGATCACTTTCACAAAAATCTATTTCAACCCTGTCCCCTGCAATCTTTATGGTCACCTTTATCTTTATGTTATCTGTGCCAAGACCATCTCCATCTAAATAGTCACTAAAACCATATTCCCCGTCCTTTATATTTAATATAAGGTCCCGAAGAACTTTTTCAGAATAGTCAAGCATTGCACTTGAGTAAAACTTTACTGTCTGAATACCATATTTCTCAATGAGTTCTAAAATCCTATTAATGCCTATTTTATTTGCCATAATCTGGGCTGAAAAATCCCCTTCCCTTTCAATTGGTGTCCTCACATTATTTAAGAAAAACTTCAGGAGTTTTTCATCTATTTCCCCTTTTTCCACTATCTTTAAAGGGGGAATTATTATGCCTTCTTGATACAATGACCTGGACAGGGGCATAGACCCATAGGATATGCCACCAACATCTGCATGGTGTGCCCTATTTGCAACAAAAAAATCAGGCCTGTGTTTTTTTGAAACAAATACTGGTGCAACAATTGTTATGTCAGGAAGATGGGTTCCCCCTTTATATGGGTCATTTAATATAACCATATCCCCTTCAAAGAATTCAATATCTGAGATAGCCTGTTTCACACTCATTGGCATTGATCCAAGGTGTACAGGAATATGTGCTGCCTGTGCAATCATATCACCATTTTCGTCAAATATTGCACAGGAAAAATCCTTTCTCTCTTTGATATTGGGACTAAAGGCTGTGCGATTTAAAGTAACCCCCATCTCTTCTGCAATTGAAGAAAGTCTATTTTTAAACACCTCTAAAAGTATTGGATTTACCTTCATAATATTTACCTCATACTATTAAAAAATCTGCTTATTCCACTAACTCGTGAGTCTCAAGCTTTGATGGATCTGTGTATGTGATCTGTAACTTTCACATACACATACACTTTCACATACATCCTTCACCCTTCTACCCTTCACTAATCACTTTCTCCATAATCCAATCAATAATCGGAGCTAAAGAAATAGGCATATCTCCCAATATTAAATACAGCCTACCCACTTCCAATTAACCAGGCGAGATGTATATTTTTTTATTGAGCGACTATGGACAAATTTAGAGATTGTTTGCGAGTGGAGCGGTAAAAAGTTGCACGTGAGCCAGCGAATGCTGGCCTTGCAACTTTTAGCGGAGCGAGCATTACAATCTCTTACATGAAGTTCATCCTGGAGCGGAAATAAAAAAACATACATCTCGCTACCACTGTCCCTAATTGTATTAAGGTGTTATCAAAATGTTTTCAAATTCATCCACAAATATTGTAGCGTCTTCAGGAACAACTATGGTAGATGAATATTCCACTAAAATTGCCGGGCCAACTATTTTATTTCCAGGCAAAAGGGCCTGTCTATCATACACACCTGTCTTATATTCCTTTCCAGAAAAAATTGTCTCTGTATCACCCAAGTAAGCATTATCAGGAATTTTTTCATTAACTACCCTGCTCTTCTTAAATTCTGGTTTTGGCAACTTCCCCCTTGCCCTAATACGGATATTCACAACCTCTATTTCTTTGTCCAGATTACAGTAACCATAAGTCTTTTCATGGAGTCTATGAAAAGTGTTGATAAAATCCCCTTCATATGGGACCAATATTTCGTAAGATTGTCCTTTGTATCTAATATCCAGATATTTATTTATAAAAATATCTTCCCTATCTATTGCCTCATGTAATAAATCAGAAATTGCTACTTCTTCCATTTCCTTAAAATATTCATTTAGATCTTCTCGCTCCAGGTCTTTTTGAGAAATCATCACAGTCTTTGAATAATCCTTTATGACATCGGCAATTAACATACCTATGGCAGACAAAATTCCAGGATGTTTTGGAATAAGGACCTTTGGAATATTAAGATCCCTGGCCAAAAAGGCTGCATGCATTCCCCCTGCACCACCAAAGGAAAACAGGGTAAATTCTGAAGGATTATATCCTTTTTCAACTGATATGACCCTGATTGCCCTCTCCATATTTGCATTTGCCACCCGAAGTATCCCTTCTGCGAGCTCACGTGTATTAAGTCCACCAGCTTTTGCCATGTCTTTAAAATATCCATCCAGTAGCTCACTGTGGAGTTTCATCTTACCGCCTAAAAATCTCTCTGGAATGAGCCTGCCAAGATAAAGATTTGCATCAGTAACTGTTATTCTATCACCCCTGCCATAGCATATGGGACCGGGATCGGCTCCAGCACTCTCAGGCCCAACCCTAAGAGAGCCTCCCCTGTCAAAATATGCAATTGATCCCCCACCAGCCCCAACAGTATGTATGTGGATCATTGGGGTCTTTATGGGAAATCCAGATATTTCTGATTCAGTGGTTATTGGCAGATCTCCATCTATTAGTGATACATCTGTAGATGTACCTCCCATATCAAAGGTGATCAATTTATCAAATCCAGCCAATTTTCCAATCTCAAATGCCCCAACCACACCCCCAGCAGGTCCTGATAAAATAGTGCGAACAGACTCTTTCATTGCAGTTTTTGCTGATATACTGCCCCCATTTGACTGCATTATCCGAAGCTTGCTCTCCCCAATATTTTCCTCAATAAATGATAAATACTTTGTCATCTTGGGAGAGACATATGCATTTATCACTGTGGTTGACATCCTCTCATATTCCCTGAATTCAGGCAGAACTTCGCAAGATAGGGAATAAAAGATCCCGCTTTTATCTAACTCCTCTGAAATTACTTTTTCATGTAGATTATTTTTAAAAGAAAACAAGAGACAAACAGCAACTGACTCACTACCTGATTCTTTAATCCTTTTAACTATTTCCCTGACCTCGTCTACATCAATATCTTCTACTACATCCCCTGAATAATCTATCCTGCACTTTACCCCAAATCTTAAATTATCTGGCACTAAGGGGAGAATTTTTCGGTACTTTAAATTATAGAGCTCCCTTCTATTTTGTCTCCCAATTTGAATAACATCTTCAAAGCCCTTATTGGTTATAAGGGCTGTCTTTGCCCCCTTTCTCTCCAATATTGCATTTGTTGCAACAGTGGATCCATGGGTTATGTTAGCAGGTTTGCCTTTGCAAATAAGATCGTATCCAGCAAGCACTGCCCTGGCTGGATTATCAGGAGTAGATAGAATTTTATAGACCTTCCACTCTCCATCTTCCCTGTAAATAAAATCAGTAAATGTCCCCCCAGTATCCACACCTAAAATAATCATAGCTTAAACCCTGTTAATCAAATTTTCTAATTTTACAAATGACCCTTAGTTCTTACGTCATACTAGAGTGCTATGTCAACTTGACACATGTATAAAAAAACAAATAAACTCCTTATGGTAAACAAGGAGTTATTTTTATGTTTGATCTACCAACACTTTTTCTCACATCATTTGTGATAGCACTATCCGGGGCAATGATGCCTGGACCACTTTTAACTGTTACAATAGCAAATTCTGCCCAAAAAGGGTTTTGGGAAGGGCCAACTCTTGTTGTGGGACATGGGATTTTAGAACTCATACTGGTTATACTTATTTTACTTGGGTTATCTCCAGTTTTAAAATCCACAACATTTATTTTAATTGTAAGTATTGTTGGAGGCCTAATGCTTGTGTATATGGGGATTGATATGATAAAAAGCGCAAAAAAGTTAAGTTTGGATATAGAAAATTTGAAAAATGAAAAAAAAGCCCTGCACAAATCATCTATTATATCTGGTGCAATGGTAAGTCTTGCCAATCCATACTGGATTATATGGTGGGCAACAATTGGCATGGGTTATCTCATGTCAGCAATAAAATCTGGAATAGCTGGTGTGGGAGCATTTTTCATTGGCCATATATTAGCAGATCTTGCCTGGTACTCTCTTGTATCCTTTGGTATAAGCAAGGGCAAAAAAATTATGAAGGACTCCACTTACCAGGTTATAATAAAACTTTGCGGATTAATTTTAATAGTATTTGGGGGATATTTTTTATCAGGTATTAGAAATCATATTTAACACTCATTAACCAATCAATTATTCAATGACTTCCCTGGGCCTCTTGGCAATCTTTATATGTATAATTACTGCTACAGTTACCTCAAATATTCCTACTACACTTCTTTTATCACAAATCCCTTAATCACTTCAGTTAATTCTTCTATAGTAAAGGGTTTTTTCAAACTTGTTTCAAATCCATACTCTTTTGGATTTGACATTACTGGATCAGAAGAATAACCACTCATAACAACAAAAGGGGCATCAATTAATCCTCTAATACGGTTAGCTGCATCTAACCCCCCCATTCCCCCAACTATTGTCATATCTAAAAATATTGCTTTTATATCTGCCTTTTGTTCTTCATTGAGTCCCTTAATAAAATCTATTAACTCCTCGCCATTTTTTCTCAAGACCACCTCAAATCCCAGGTATTTCAAGGCGTCTAATAGAAGTTCCAGCATAAATTCTTCATCATCCATTACCACTATGGTTCCATCACATGATAGTTCTTCAACACAAGTTAACTTATCTTTACCAGTGTCTTTTTTATGCCCTATTCTCACTGAGGGAAGATAGATATAAAAAGTGGAACCAACTCCAGGCTCAGACTCCACTAAGATGTTTCCCCCGTGCTTTTTAACTATGGAATAAGATATGGCAAGGCCAAGTCCGTGTCCTTGTCCCTTTGTGGTGTAAAAAGGATCAAAGATATGACCTAAAATATTAGGGGGAATTCCACAACCAGTGTCACTTATTTTAATTTCTGCATATTCCCCTTTAGGTAAACTACACCTATAGGTCTCAGAAATATTTACTTTTTTTAATTCAACTTTTATTTCACCTCTATCTGGCATAGATTCCACTGCATTTATCACTATATTGTCAATAACCTGGGCAAGTTGATTTTTATCAAAACTTGCCATTACAGTGTCATCTAAATCAAAACTCACCTTAATCCTTGAACCACTCAATGCAAATTCCACACTTTCTCTCACTAATTGACTCAAATAATCCACTTTTTTTACTGGGTCCCCACCCCTTGCAAAGGTTAACAACTGATTGGTTAAATGTCTTGCTCTATCCAGAGATTTAATGGATTTTTTTAAGTATTCAGAAATAGATGAATCTTTGGCCTTTACAACCGCAAGGTCTATAAATCCATAGACACCTGTAAGTAAGTTATTAAAATCATGTGCTATACCGGCTGCCAATGTACCCAGTGCTTCTAATTTTTGTGCATTTTGGGCTGCTTCAAAAAAAACCCGTCTCTCTGTAACATCTCTTATTACCAGCACCGACCCCACTATAACACCTTTTTCATCCTTTATTGGAGATATTTTATACTCTGCATCTACAGCTTTTTTACTTTCAATCGCCACTACTGTAATTTCATAACCTTCAATGGAATTACCCTGTTTTAAACATCTATTTACTGGATTTTCTGCTATTTCATTGGTTGTGCTATTAATAAATTCAAAAACTGAATCTATTGTCTTACCGATAACGACATTCTTTAGCAGTTCAAAAATTTTTTCTCCACTACTATTTATATAAGTGATACATCCCTTAATATCAGTGGTTATTATTGCATCTTCTACGCTTTCTAATATTGCTGATAATTTCTCCTTTTCTCTTACAAGTAGTTGCTGGGCCTCTTTTATATGGGTTATATCATACACAGTCCATACAATTGCTGGTCTTCCTCTATATAATATTCTGCCAGCTGTAAAGTCCACCCATTTTTCTTCACCTTTTTTAGTTAGTATCTTAATCTCATACCTTACTGGAAAATCTTTTTCCCCTTTTAATCTAGATAGCCCCCTATGAATAACTAAATCCCTATGGTCTGGATGCACCATGAAATAAAAGGGTTGTCCTATAAATTCTTCCTTTGAATAACCTGTTATTGATTCACTTGCCTTATTTACATATACATATCCCTGCTCATTAAAAATCCCAATACCTGTTGAGGTCACGTCTGCCAAAGTTCCAAAGAGATCAACCTGTTCTCTAAGTCTCTTCTCAAGCATCTTTCTCTGACTAATGTCCCTAACCACTGCTACAACAATATCTATTTCCCTAAAGGATGTGCTAGTTAATGAGACCTCTACCCAAAATTCATTACCCTTTTTCCCCCTTGCCTTCCATTCAAAAACCTGGGGAGAATCTAATGATTTCTTTATAAAGTCCAGTGCCATTTCTCTGTAGTACCCTTCACCTGAAAAATAGGAAACATCCTTTCCAATTACTTCTTGTTTTGATTCATATCCATACATCTTCAACATGGAGTCATTTACATCTATTATCTGGCCAGTGTCAGCATCATGAATAAAAATAGCATCCTTTGTAGAATTAAAAATTATCCTTAATTTTTCTTCGCTTTCTTCAATTGTTCTCTGAAGTTTAAGCCTCTCACTTACATCCCTGGACACGCTTAGAATATACTTTAGTCGGCCCTCTTCATCCCTTATACCTGACAAAGTAGCTTCAACTGGGATTATCCGCCCATCCTTTGTCACCTCTTTCAGTAATAAAACCAGTGTCCTATTTGGATCCATATTGGGGTCTTTTTCTTTTTCCAATTCCCGTGCAAATATTTCCATTACTTCCTTAGCCGTATTTTCAGAAAAAATTTCCAGAACATTTTTCCCAATCAACTCATCTGGTCTATATCCAAGGAGCCTCTCTACTCCTCTGGTGAGAAACAAAAAATTTAAATTCAGATCAAGAATGGTAATAACGTCAACTAAACGTTCGTCTATTTGAGGAAATAGGTCATACCAAAAATGTTTATAATCAAACCGTTCTGCCATATATATTACCCCTCCATAACAACGTATTTTTTCTATTATTTCCTATAATCTATTTATAGTCAATTAACTATAAAAAACACTATTTAAATAATCTCAGATAACACCTTTTAATAAAAGACAAAAACACTCTATCTGGCCTGAAACTTATGTCCTTTAATTCTTTAGGATATTGAAAATGGAACCTTCGTTCTAATTCCCTGTCTTTGATTATACTGATATGCTCTGGTCTTGATCCACACAGATTGTGATGTAAAGCTGTATTCCACAAAGGAATTGATTTAGGACTAGCGCCAACAAAGTTGTATATTGCCGTATCTACTCCAATTGGGCTATTGGATATTGCAACTAAATTTAACTCCCTTTTATCACCATCTAAAGGACCTGTTTTCTCCATTGTCCATATACCATCTACTATATTAAGTGATTTTGGTATATAGTTTAATATACCAAGTAGTAAATTGGAAAAAGTATTGTGGTCTCTTCCATATTTTATGTGGGCCAATAGTTTGTTAAATCCAACAATAAGTCCAAATAAGTTCTTTACACATAGACTGAGTCCCATCTGCCCATGTGATTTTAATTTACTAATATTTACTAAGAGATCAACATATTGTAACATTTTCGCCATTGGGTAATAAAATCCCCTGTATTTTGCTTTATGGAATTCTATTATATTAACTGGCATATCTCCTATTAGGTCATAGAGCCCTATAGTCTTGGCTATATTTTTCGCAGATCCAAATGCAGGTGAATCCCCAATAAAAACTCTGCATTTTAGATTTACAAAAAATTTACTTATGTAATATATAATATACGGATTCGTACAGCTTATATCACTATTTTTAGAAGCAATAAAATTTGGTTTGATTAAGATATTTGTACCTTGAATATCAAAACAATCTAAAACATCATTTAATGCATATTCTAAAATTTCATTGTAATCATCAATATTAAGTAAAAATACCGGTATTTTCATATCTATCTAGCTCTTTAATTAATTTAAATCCAATAAGTAATGAGATAAAGGATATGAAACACACATAAACTGAGACCTGGACAATACCTACATTGTATATAAACCCCACAATAAAACTTCCCAGGAAATAAGAAAGTCCAAACACTGTATTAAAAATTCCATATGAAAATCCACGCTTACTTACTGGTGTAATATCAGCCACACAGGCCCTCATTATAGTCTCATACATTCCCATTACCATGCCCCATATTACAATTCCTATAATTAAGACTATGAATTTATGACTAAATACAAAAAAAGGAATCAACAAGGTAATTAATGGTATAATAAGAACTATTTTAAGTCCAAATTTATCGTATACCCTGCCTATTATTAAGGCAAAGATTGCATCTACTCCCATTGCAAACGCGTATACAAACGCAATAGACCACTCCTTTAAAATCCCCTGTACCTTAAAATGGTAAGATATTATCTGAAAATTAACAAAACCCATTACGGATAAACTGCTAAAAAACATATATAACCAAAATACAAAAGGAATGGCTCCATGTTTTTCATTATCATCTATCCTTTTTTCAAGCGCTCCAGGATTTTTTGCAATGTTTCTTGCTGAGACTAAAGCAAATATCATAATAATACATGGAATTACCAGAATCAAAAATCCTTTCTTTAAGCCCAGTCCAACATAAAGGAAAAAGGCAAATAAAAGTGGGCCTATGATGGCACCAATTTGGTCCATTGCTTCATGGAGTCCAAAGCCAAAGCCTCTTCCCACCTTTTTGGTTGCATAGGAGAGTATAACGTCCCTTGCTGGTGTGCGAATGGCCTTACCAACTCTCTCTAATACAATAAAAGTTGCTGCAACTTGCCAGGAGTTTGTGATACCAAGTAAGGGGATAAAAAATATCATCAAATAACCAATAATGGTCAGCATCCATACAAATCCTGTCCTGTCAGTGAGATACCCAGATATAAGCCTTAATCCATATCCAAGAAATTCCCCAAGACCTGCAACAAATCCAACAACAGCAGCACTGGCTCCAAGAGTAGCCATATATGGACCAACAACTCCCCTTGCCCCCTCATATGTAACATCCCCAAGCAAACTCACCAGACCAAAGATAAGGATAAGAGATAGAGAAGGGCTGTTTTTGAGTTTATTTAATAAATTCATCTTATGCCCCTTGACCATAGCCCGAATTTATCAAAATCATAAATTTGGGGTAGTTCATTACTGAAAAAGGAAAAAATTAACAGAGCCAAAACAAATATCAAATTGACATAATTTTTAAAAACTAATAATTATTTTGTAAAGTAATATCACTTAGTCCTAGTCTATCAAAACCGATAAACTTAGGTTAATGGATAAAAATAAATTTTCTCACAAAGATTATGGAAAGGCTCATACCACCCGTTACAGGAGAATTAGAAAAAATCTCTAAGGATATTATTTAAACTATCATATATTTCAAAAGGGACTCAAATGATTGAAATATTTAAATCAAGACTTTTTTTAAAGATCTTTTCTACCATTATGGTGCTGGTGACAACTTTTGGTATATTAACCTACATCATATCTGTTCCCTATGTGGAAAAAAAAGTAAGAGAGATGGAAGAAGAGTCCAGTAAGACTATACTAGAGAGTGTCTATCACATGATAGAGAAGATCCATTTAGATATTCAATCTGAAAGGAGATCGGTTATTGAAGATAGGAAGAAGGAATTAAAACATATCATAGAAATAGTTGAATCATATATTAAAAATATAGAAAAGCAGGTTGATGAAGGCTTAATAAGCAGAGAAAAGGCAAGGGAAAAGATCTGTGAGGAGCTTAGATCTTTTAGATATGGTAACAATGATTACATATGGGTGGCAGACTATCGTTCCTACTTAATTTCTCACCCTGATCCAAAGCTCTATAAAGCAGACACTTCTAATTTAAAAGACATTCACGGGAAATTGATCGTATATCCCATGGTAAAAATGGCCAGAAAAAATGGTGAGGGGTTTTATTCTTATTACTGGAGGAGATTGGGAGACAAAAAGCCAATAAAAAAGCTCTCTTATTTTAAGGATCTTCCTAAATGGAAATTTGTTGTGGGAACAGGGGTCTATATAGATGATGTTGATAAGGAGATAGATAAACGAAAAAAGCAGATGGTTGAAGACCTCAGGAAAATTTTAAGAAATCTAAAGATTGCACGCACAGGATACGTATATATTTTTGATTCAAAGATGAATATGATAATCCACCCAAACAAAAATATAGAAGGCAAAAACTTTGCCGACCTTCCTGACCCCATGACTGGCAAATCAATAGGACGTGAACTTATTGAGGCGTCTAAAACCAAAAAGGGAGAACTCACCTATACCTGGGATAAGCCCGATGATCCTGGAAACTATATCTACAAAAAGAAATCCTGGGTGAAATATTTTAAGCCATTTGACTGGTATATTGCCTCCTCGGTCTATGAACAAGAACTTACCAAGACATCAAGGCTTCTCCATAGAAGGATTTTAGAGGTAGCAAGTTTTATCTTAATACTGTCCCTATTTATTGGATATATAGTGGTAAAACGCTTTATTGATCCAATTCTCGTACTTGCTGATGTTACAAAAAAGGTAAAACAAGGAGACATGACAGTCAGAAGTAAGATAAAACGCAAAGATGAGATAGGCTTTCTCTCAGATTCCCTAAATGAAATGATCGAGCAACTAAAGTCCCATATGGATGAACTGGATGAAAAAGTAAAGGAAAGGACCATAGAATTGGAAGAGACAATGAAGGCCCTATCCCGGGCAAAAGAGTCAGCAGAATCTGCCAACAGGGCGAAGAGTGAATTTCTTGCCATGATGAGCCATGAAATAAGGACCCCCATGAATGCAATTATAGGCATGGCTGAACTTTTATGGGATACAGACCTTACTCCTGAACAAAGGCAGTATGTTCAGACCTTTAGATCTGCTGGAGAGGCTCTTCTGGGCGTAATCAATGATATACTGGACATATCAAAAATAGAGGCAGGAAGGCTTACCCTTGAATCCACAGAATTCAATTTAAGGGAACTAATTGAAAATATTTGTGAGGTAATGGCTGTAAATGCCCATGAAAAAGGCCTTGAACTTTCCCTTCACATAGCTTTTGATGTCCCAGAATGTGTGATAGGAGATCCTTTAAGACTCAGGCAGATAATCACAAATCTGGTTGGGAACGCCATAAAATTCACACAACAAGGCGAAGTGGTTGTGGAAATAAAAAAGGAATCTGAAGAAAATAACATTGTAACACTTAGATGCTCTGTGAAAGATACAGGTATTGGAATACCAGAGGATAAGATTGCCACTATATTTGATAAATTTAGCCAGGCAGATTCTTCCACCACAAGACTTCATGGAGGAACAGGCCTTGGCCTAGCCATCTCAAAAAATTTAGTGGAGATGATGGGCGGTAAAATCTGGGTTAAAAGTAAGGTGGGTAAAGGAACTACTTTTTATTTTACCCTGAAATTCCCTGTGGCAAAAATAACATCATTAGATAAAAAGGAAACCATCCCTGCGGATATTAAAGGCAAAAAGGTCCTTATAGTGGATGATAATGCCACAAATAGATTGATATTAAAAGAGATCCTCTATCACTGGGGAGTCATAGTGAGAGAGGCAGAAAATGGTCCTTCAGCCATAGAGGAACTCTGTAAGGCAAAACAAAAGGAAAACCCTTATGACCTTATACTCCTGGACTGCAGAATGCCACAAATGGATGGATTTCAAGTTGCAGAAAAAATAAAAAAAGATCTAAAAATCTCTAATACTATTATATTGATGCTTACCTCAGACAACAGGGCAAATCATGTTATAAGGGCAAAGGAGTTAAAAATAAAAAGATACCTGGTAAAACCAGTGAGAAAAAAAGAACTTTTTGCTGCCATTATCTCTGCCCTTGAAAAAGAAAAAATAGAAGAAACAAAGGCAATTAAAGATGAAAAAGAAAAATCCCAGAGACCATTAAAAATCCTTCTTGTGGATGATTCCCCTGACAATAGGCTCTTGATACAGGCCTATTTAAAAAAGACTCCTCATAAAGTTGACATGGCAGAAAATGGGATAGAAGGTCTCGAAAAATTTAAGAGAAATAAATATGATCTGGTTTTTATGGATATTCAAATGCCCAAAATGGATGGCTATACTGCAACAAGAGAGATCAGAAAATGGGAAAAAGAAAATGAACTGGAGCCCACCCCAATAATTGCTCTTACAGCCCATGCCTTGAAAGAAGAGGGTATAAAGAGTATTGAAGCAGGATGTAACGCACATCTTACTAAACCCATTAAAAAGAAAACCCTACTTAGGGCATTGGAAGAGTATGTGAAATGAGTATACTCATTGTGGATGATTCTCCTGATATGAGACTCCTTATTAAGACCCTGCTAAATAACGCAGGATATAAAGATGTAATAGTATGCGGTTCAGCAGAAGAGGCAATCAAGATACTTGAAGGAAAAAAAATAGACCTCATACTCATGGACATTATGATGCCAGGTATAGACGGCATTGAGGCATGCAGGATGATAAACAGCAGGGTAAATCTTCTGGACATACCCATAATTATGGTTACAGCAAAGGATGATATAGAATATCTAAAACTTGCCTTTGCCGCAGGCGCACTTGATTATGTAACCAAACCTTTTAACAAAATAGAGCTCCTGGCCAGGGTCCGTTCTGCCTTGAAACTAAAACATGAAATGGACAATAGAAAGTCCAAGGAGATTGAACTAAAAAAAATAACCCAACAGCTGGCAGAACTAAATGCAAAATTGCAAAGATTGTCTTCTTTGGATGGACTAACTGGAATCCCAAACAGGAGGACATTTGATGAGGTCTTAGAAATAGAATTAAAAAGGGCAGTGCGTAATAAGAGTCCAATTTCCCTTATTATGCTTGATATTGACCATTTCAAACTCTTTAATGACACCTACGGACACCTTAAAGGGGATGACTGTCTCAAGGAAATAGCAAAAGTATTACAGAATTCCTTAAAAAGGCCAGGAGACCTTGTAGCACGATATGGTGGCGAAGAATTTGCGTGTATCCTTCCCAACACTGACAGAGAGGGTGCAAAGTCAGTTGCAGAAAAGATAAGAAAAAATATCAAAAAATTGAATATAGAGCATAAAAAATCTCTTACAGGTATAGTAACAGTTTCCCTTGGAATAGCCACAGTTGTACCTGATTGTGATTTTCATACATGTGAGCTTATAACATATGCAGATCAAGCACTTTATTGTGCTAAAAAAGAAGGAAGAGATAGAATAAAACAAATCTATCTTAACAAAGGGGGAAATAGCAATGACAGAAAAGATTGTAATAACTATTGATTCAGAGCTCGAAGAAATTGTTCCTCTATTTCTTGAAAATAGAAAAAATGACATAAAAGTAATAGAAAACTCCCTTAAAGAAAAAGACTTTAATACTATCAAGAGGCTGGGACACAGTATGAAGGGTACTGGAGGAGGATATGGATTTGATAGGGTCACAGAGATCGGAGCAGCTATTGAAGAGGCAGCAAAAAATCAGAATTCCTCTGAAATCCAACAACAAATTGATACCCTTAAAGACTATCTTGAAAGAATAGAAATTATTTTTGAATAGGGAAAGATACCTATCATATTTATCCTGCTCCAGTATGTTTATTTACTAAGTTCAATTAGTTTTTATCATCACATAAAAACTGCCAGCAAAGGCAACAGCTTGAAGTATAAAAAATATCTACATTTACTCAAAACCCCTAATCTTATAATACTCCTTAAGCATAAAATCAAAATCCTCTCTCTTTACCTTTTCATTGGTCTCAGGCAGGGCTTCATTAAAGAAACGTTGTGGTAAAGTGTCCATATCTTTGGTAAGTCCCTGTATTTTATTAAATATACGGATATTATTCTTGATTTTTGATGAAATAGCCCTGAGATCATCTTTTGTTAGTTTCAGGCCAGTTGTTAAGAATATAATTTCCCTGAGCTTATCCCATGGATATAAGTCCCTGAAAAATCTGCATACAATTAGTGTATCCATTATAATAAGTCTGTCTTCCCATTCAATTAACACCTCTGCCTTTCCCTGAATTTTATCTGGTGGAGATATGCCTGAAAGTTCTGCCTTGTAAAAGGTAGTCCTCAGGTGGCATGCCCCCCGATCAGATGTTGCATAAGATAAGGCCATTCCTTTAAATACCCTTGGATCGTATCCTGCTGGCTCCAATCCCTTAACATGAATTGCATAATCTTCCAGTCCCAATTTTTTAGCAGCATAAACTATTCCCATGGATAGAATTTCTCCTAATCCCCTTCTATTTGAGATATCTTTTATTAGTCTGGAAATTCCCTCAACATCACCATAATCTATTTGTAAATCCACTTTTTTCATTCGTGATGCCTCAATTGCAAAAGAAACCAAATTGCCTGTGGAGATGGTATCCAGCCCAAGCCTATCGCAAAGGTCATTTAAATATATGATATCTTCTATATCCTTAACCTCACATAGTCCCCCAAAGGCATAGATGGTTTCATATTCTGGCCCTTCTATAACAAGCCCTTTGTATGGACCTGATTTTATCTTTGACATACGGCCACAAGCCAAAAAACAATGTGGGCATGCATGTGGTTTCACATGACATCGCTGATGCAATGCCTCAGCATTTATACCATCTATGTGTTTTGCCCTCCCCTGTTTCCAGTATTTAGTTGGAAATGCCCCAGCTTCATTTATCACATCCACCATTATTGGAGTTCCAAACTTTCTATATGAAATGGCCCCTGGATCTTTTTTGCCTATCTCTAACATTTGTCTGTTAAAGTCCAAAATCCTTTGCCTGTCATAAAATTCCTTTTTCATATTACCTGCAAAAGAAATTGCCTTGATTTTTTTTGATCCAAAAACAGCGCCAATACCGCATCTTCCTGCGCTCCTCCAATAGTTATTTTCAACAACTGAAAATCTTACAAGATTTTCTCCAGCAGGGCCTATGCAAATAACACCAAAGCGATGAAACTCCTTTCTATTTTCCTTGATCCATTTAACAATAGTATCATGGGTGAGATAGGTATCCATACCCCATAGGTGCTCACCATTGTGAAAATAAACACCTGCACTGGTTATTTCTATCCACACAGGATAGTTAGATGAGCCCTGAATCACCACCACATCAAAGCCTGTTTCTGCAAGCCTATCACCTACCTCACCCCCTGAATAGGATTCAGCAAAAAGACCAGTTAAGGGTGAAAGAGAATAAATAGAATACCTACTACTTCCCCAAATCCCACTACCTGTTGCTGGACCACCTGCAACTACAATACAATTGTCAGAAGAGAAGGGGTCTATTTTCTTATTAACAGTGTTTAACAAAAAATAACTCCCCACTCCCTTTCCTCCTAAATATTGCATAAATATCTCCCTATCTATGCTCTCTACTTTGTAGCTCATAGATGAGAGATCAATATGCAATAGTTTTTGAAAAAATCCTTTCATACCTTGCCTCCTATAAGATCAAATCTTTTCTAAATTAAATGGTTATCCCAACAATTGCAAATTTGACAGTAAAGCTTTTTTTTTACACTATAAACAGAAAGTTTTTGGCTCCAAATCCAAGATAATTTACGTTATAGGAGCGTTAACATGCACATAAACATAAAAAAATTATTAATAACTGGTATTTTTTTGTGTACTTTTTGTTTTATTTATATCCTACCAGTGAATTCACAAGGTGTTATCATACAAAATCTAGAAGATATAATCTCTAAAGATATAAAAACTTATCCTATTAATAAGTTTATTGAGGACTGTTTAAATAGTACCAATCATCTGAAATTAAAAATAAATTCCCTTTTAAGAGTTGAGAAAGATAAAACCAAAAAAAATCAGTTAAATATAATCTCTAACAACTTAGGATTAATCCTTTCACAAATAGATATATTAAAAGGCTTGATTAGTGTAAAGCCTACTATCCCTTTTAAATTACCAGAAAAAGAAAAGCCTCCATATACAATTGATGTATTTCAAAAATATATTGATCTTTTAAGAGAGATAAACTTCTCTTTTTCAGAAAAAATACGTCTAAATAATGTTGTAAAGGATAAGATTTATGCAATAGAAAAAGATTGTAAAAATTTAATAGATTTATATTTTGAGAAAAAGAATAATTTTGATGATTCTCAAAAATATAATAGACTAACCTCTATTTTATCCCTTAAAATTCAATATATGATTTTATATCAAAGACAAAAAAATTACCAATTTATAATCAACAAACTCAAAGAACAAAAAACTGAATTAACTAATAGAATAAATTATATTTTTAAGAACCTAACAATTAGGGATCATGATATCAAGGATATTAAACAACAAAAAGATGCCTTAACTGATCAATTTAATGCCCAAAAAAATAAGTTATTAGAACAGCAAAGGGAAATAGATAAAAAAATAATATATTATGAAATAAAATTACAGTCTATTCAAAATAAAATTTTTTCTGAAGGATCTTCCCAAAATAAAAAATTTTTGAATATAGAAAAAGAAAGGATTAAATCCATAATTAAGTACTATAATTTTAAAAAATTGTATCTGTCCCAAGGAGTTTTAAGCACTGAACTCAAAAAAATGTATTATGATTTTTATTATTTGTGGTTAACTGGCTATCAAAAAATAAGAAATGGAAGTGGTGACGAGAATATTTTTAAATCTATTAATAGAATTAGCCATTATATTGAACAAAAGTTTAAACTTATAATTGAAAATCTTGCAGATATTAGAAAGGTCAAAATTGATTTAGAACAGACAATTGCCTTTAATTCCCAAAATATAAAAAACATTAAAGACAAAAAACTAAGAAAAACAATTTATAATTTAGTATATGAACTAAACAGACAAAATAAAACAATTGATGACATAATTTTTGTATTAATAAAGAACAAAGATCAGTGCAATGAGTTGATGGATGATATATCATTAATCTCGTCTCTCCTAAAAGATATGCTTGGATGGATAAAGGGACTAAATGTTTGGACAAAAGAAAAGTTTCTAGATATATATGGAAAGTTCAAATATGTAGTTCTATATCCTTTTGCTAAGATAGGTAATTTAACCTTAAGCATCGCTTCTATTTTTAAGATATTAATATCATTTTTGTTAGGTTTGCTCTTTTTAAGATGGTGCAGGAAAAAAGTATCATACTTTTTGCAACATAATACAAAACTATCTTTAGGTGCTATACATTCCATTACCACACTTGGTTATTATTTTTCCATGGTACTACTTGTCCTAATAGTCCTGTCCACAGCCGGCATAGATTTAACGCAGCTTAGTATACTTATGGGTGCTTTGGGTGTTGGTATTGGCTTTGGCCTTCAGACCATAGCCAATAATTTTATATCTGGGCTCATTATCCTGACAGATAGGTCTATCCAGGTAGGTGACCTTGTTGAGCTGGAAGATGGTACCATGGGTACTGTGAAGAGCCTGGCCATTAGAGCCACTGTAATAAAGACCTTTGATGGTAAAGACATTATAGTTCCAAACTCTGAATTTATATCAGCAAAGGTGCAGACATGGACCTATAGTGATTATTGGAGGCGATTAACAATCCCCTTTGGAGTCAGCTACGACGCTGATCCAGAACTGGTGAGGCAACTTGCTTTAGAAGCCGCAAGAGAAGTCCCGTTTACAAAGGAAGATAAAGATCACCCAATACAAGTATGGTTTGAAGGATTTGGCGACAACAGCTTAAATTTTTCAATCAAGGTATGGTACAAAATAACCGAGTTAAATACTGTTAAAACTGGACTGGTAAGTGATTATTATTTTGCCCTGTTCAAAAGACTAAAAGAGGCAAATATTGAAATACCATTTCCACAGCGGGATTTACACATAAAAAGTCTGCCAGATAAATTAATAGATTTTTTGGGGAATAAAGGACAAAATAAAAATTAAAAAATTAAATACCCTGTTCCTTAATTTTCACACTTGACCAATATTGGTCAAGTGTCTCATCCCTTTATCCCTTTCACACTTGAATTACAACATAAAATAAGTTAATATTAAAACAACATAAAAAAACTCCAAGTGGGAAAGGAAAAAAAGAATTGACTGTAAAAAAAGTTTCAGAACTAATATCTGAGGATATCTTGGAAAGAGACGTTCGGGCTCCTAATGGAAGATTATTGTTTAAGAAAGATACAGTTCTAACAGACAAGCATATCTTAGTGCTCAAAACCTGGGGAGTTTTAAAGGTCGAAGTTTCAAATAATGAAAAAATCAAAATAAATTCACAGGATAGTGGTCAAACAAGAGAAGATATATTATCCCTCTATTTTCCCCAGGATGAGATTAAATATTCCCCAATGAAAGACATATATGTGTTATCAAAAAAATTTAGTAAAAAATACATTAATATAAATGAGCTCCCGCTAAATCACCTGAAAGAAATTGATAGTTCTAAAAAAATAGCCCTTCCCTCTAACTTAAAAATTTCTCCAGAAAAATTGGTTGAATCACAAAATGAACTCTTCTCTCTGCCCAGTCTATATCAAAAGATGATGGATATTTTAAATGACCCCAACTCTTCTGCTGCAAATATTGGTGAAGTTGTGAGTAAAGATCCATCCTTAACAGCAAAACTACTTAGAATTGTTAACAGTCCCCATTTGGGTCTAGTATCTAAAATTGATACTGTTTCCAGGGCTATTGCAATACTTGGATTGGAGCACCTAAAGTTACTTACAAAAGGTATAATATTAATTGAAAATTTTAAAAAGATTCCGTCTAACATACTTAGTATGCGACTATTTTGGAGACACTCAATCTCTGTTGGTCTTATGTGCTCTCTATTATCTTCACAACAAGTGGAACTGGTCACAGAAAAATTCTTTATAAGTGGATTGTTACACGATATTGGGAAGCTTGTTATGCTAGCTGCCATGCCCGGGCTTTATCTAAATATCATACTACATGCAAAAGATGAAAAAATTAGTCTGTATGAAACAGAACTAAAGATATTGGGCTTTAGCCACGCTGATGTTGGAGCTATCTTATCGGAAAAATGGTATTTCCCGCAGTCCCTTACAGAGGTAATAAGAACACATCACACACCCAAACAAAGCGATATCCCTGTGGATGCAAGTATACTCTATATTGGGGATAGCCTTGCCCAAGCTTGCTTTTATGGCTTTTCTGGTAATGTATTTATCCCCAAAATATCTAATGAAATAATGGACCTATCAGGTCTTGATGCCAGCTGTTTTGATGTGGTCATTCCAAGCTTTTTTAAACAAATAAAAATGTTAGAGAAAAATTTTCTGGATTAAATAATTCAAGGATCAATAATATGGAAAATCTAGACCCTAAAAATTACAGTGATAAACAAATAGCATTAAATATGATCAAAGATTCTATGGGACTAATTTCTTTTGATACAAGGGTTACTAATATAAAGTCTCCAACAGATATTTTAATAGAAACAACCAATAAAATTTTAAAGTTGTATAGTTTTTCTTCTATCTCTTTTTTTATGATAAATGAAAAAGATAGTTCATTCTACCTTGCATACTGCCGACCAGAAAACTCAAAAGATTATTTTGAAAAAGAGTATATAGAACTAGTGGACAGTGGACTCTTTTCCATTTCCCTAGCCAATACACAAGCCCAGTTTACACTTTCATCTGATGGAAATAGTTTTTTAATTATCCACCCCATTGCTACCCCAAGGCGAATTCGTGGAGTTTTTCTAGCACAAAGTGAAGTAAGCAAAGAAAGATTTCCAGAATATGTACTCTATATGCTCACCATCATACTATTTTCATGTGCAAGTTTAATTGAAAGCTATGAAACATATAATTATTTAAGTAATATCAATAAAAAATTAAAAGAAAAACTGGAAGAACTAGAGATACTAAACAAAAAACTCTCCCATGAGATATATCTAAGGCAGGAAAAGGAGTTAGAACTTAAAAGGAGCGAGGAAAAATATAGATCTATTATAGAGAATATAGATGATGCTTATGTAGAAGTTGATATAAATGGAAAAATAACATTTTTTAATAAAAGTTTACTTAAAATTACTGGATATAAAAAAGAAGAAATTTTAGGAAGACATTTTAGTGAATTGACTTATAAAAAACATGCAAAAGAAATATTAAATGACGTTAAGAAACTCTTTACCAATAGAAAGGTGGGAAAATATCATAGCTGGAAATTCTCCAAAAAAGACGGCCAAATTATCTGGGTGGAGAGTCTAATATCTCCCATTGAAGATAGATCAGATAAAATAGTTGGATTTAGGACTATTCTCCGGGATGTTACTGAGAGGATTGAATATGAGAAAAAGTTAATAGAGAGTGAAAAAAGATATAAAACAATATTTGAAAATTCTGGTACTGCTACTATTATTGTGGACATAGATGGCATTATCGTAATGGCCAACAGAGAAGTTGAAAAATTATTTGGATACAAAAAAAAAGAGATTGAGGGAAAAAGATCAATAAAGGATTTCGTGTATCCAGATGACCTTGAATATGTTTGGGAATATCATATAAAAAAAAGAGATAAAAACAAAAATGTACCTCAAAAAATTAGATGTAGAGCCCTTGATGCAAAAGGGAATATAAGACAATTAATTGTATCCACAGAATTAATACCAGGTACAACAGACACTGTTGTATCAATTATAGATTTAACAGAACAGGAGGAATTGGAATCCCAGCTGAGGCAGGCCAGAAAATTTGAGGCACTTGGTACCCTGGCAGGGGGAATTGCACATGAATTTAACAATATCTTGCAGGGGATTAAATCAAATATCGAACTACTCAATTTGAAACATGGGGAAGTTTTTAAAAAGGATAAGCTATTATCTAAGACCGAAGATTTGATATATCGGGCAGAGGTAATTGTAAACAGGCTCCTTACCTTTAGCAGAAAGACAGATATAAAAATGGAAGATATTGATCTAAATCTCGTGATAAAGGAATCAAAAGAATTACTCAGGGGGGCAATAAAAAAGGGAATTGAAATTAGGACCTGTTATTGTAACAGACCAGTTATGATACTTGGAGACAAGATACAATTAGAAGAAATTATAGTCAATCTGGTAAACAATGCAGTAGACGCAATTGGGAATAAACAAAGGGGGTTAATAGAAATTGGCGTTGACTGTATTGAGTCAACTGCTCCAAATCACCACATAAATGTAGAAGGAGATAACCTTGCTTTTTTATGGGTTAGGGACAATGGATGCGGCATAAAACAAGATAAATTGGAAAAGATCTTTACCCCCTTTTACACTACAAAAGAACCAGGCAAGGGAACAGGACTTGGGCTTTCTATTGTGTATGGTATTGTTAAGTCCCACAAGGGCGAGATATTGTGTGAGAGCCAGGTGGGAGTTGGAACTACGTTTAAAATCTATCTTCCCCTGTCAGAAAGCCTCCACAACTATGAAACTAAAAGATCAAAAAAAGAACTTAATGTGGATAAAATTAATGGTTCTGTATTGGTGGTAGATGATGAAGAAATAATAAGAGACGTTATATTTGATGCCTTGACCATTAAAGGTTTGGACGTCCATATGGCAAAATCAAGTGAAGAGGCAATAGGTTTTTTGAAGGACAAAAACAAAGTAGATCTGATACTTATGGATCTGGATATGCCTGGGATGGGAGGTGTCTTGGGCGTAAAGGCCATTTTAAAAAAATATCCCAACCTTAAAATAATTATTTGTTCTGGATATGGAAAAGATATTTTAGACAAAGATCCAAAAGATATAGGTGCTGTGGACTTTTTAAAAAAACCTTTTAGTTTGCAAACACTGTATGATATTGTTGTGAAACACTTAACTATCTCCAAACAAAAGGAGGACTAAATATGAAGGTCCTTTTGGTATACCCAAGATATCCTGATACATTCTGGAGTTTTAGACAATCACTTAAATTCATATCCAAGAAGGCTGCATTTCCTCCACTTGGACTCCTTACCATTGCATCCCTATTGCCAAAGACATGGGATTTAAAACTAATAGACTTAAATGTGGAAAAATTAAGGGACAAAGACATAAAAAATGTTGATTTAGTAATGATAAGCGCCATGATGATCCAATCCAAAAGTTCTAGAGAGGTAATACAAAAATGTAAAAGATACAAAGTAAAGGTAGCTGCAGGAGGTCCAGCCTTTAGCGCTGAACCTGAAAAATTTCAGGATGTTGATTACTTGATATTAGACGAAGGAGAAATAACAATACCCAAGTTCTTAAAAGATTTAGATAAAGGCGCTAAAAAAGGGATTTACAGGGCAGATGAGAGACCAGATATTACCAAAACTCCCTTACCATCCTGGCACCTTATTGACTTTTCCAAATACGCCTCAATGTGTGTACAATATTCAAGGGGATGTCCTTTTAATTGCGAGTTCTGCGACATAATAACACTATTTGGCAGAAAACCCAGAACAAAGACACCTGAGCAAATGGTTAAGGAACTTGAAGCACTGTATAACGCTGGGTGGAGAGGTGGAGTGTTTATAGTTGATGATAATTTTATTGGAAATAAGCAAAAAGTTAAAAAGATGCTACCTGAAGTAATAGAATGGCAAAAGCAACACAACTATCCATTTACTTTTTTTACTGAAGCAAGCGTTAATTTAGCTGATGATGAAGAGCTAATGGATCTTATGTGTGCAGCTAATTTTAATAAAGTCTTTCTTGGGATTGAGTCTCCCTCACTTGACAGTTTAAAAGAATGCAACAAGCTACAAAATACAAAAAAAGACTTATCAGATGTGGTCAATACAATACATAGACATGGCATGCAGGTTATGGCGGGATTTATTGTTGGATTTGACAGTGATGATGAGACAATTTTTAGTAAACAAATTAGATTTATACAGGAAACTGGCATAGTAACTGCTATGGTTGGAATGCTTGTTGCTGCACCACAAACAAGATTATACTACCGATTAAAAGCAGAAAATAGACTATTTAGAGATCCAATAGGAGACAATACTTCTGCAGACATAAACTTTTATCCAAAGATCGGGCTGGAAAAACTCATACAGGGGTATAATGATATTATAAAAACAATATATACTCCAAAAAATTACTACAAGAGAATAGAAGTATTTTTAAAAAATTATAATCCAAGCACTAAGGTAAAGCTAAAAAAAGAAGATTTTATTGCCCTTATAAAGAGTATCTTTAAAATAGGGATATTCTCCAGATCAAGTATATATTATTGGAAACTCATGGTTAAGACAATCTTTACAAGGTCTAAATCGTTTCCAGTTGCAGTGGAGTTGGCTATTCTAGGTGAACACTTCATAAAATTCTCAAAAAAATGTGAACGCTCTTTAAAAGATTTTTTAAAGGAAGTTAAAAACAGACATCAACTTGCATCTTAGTAAATTCCTTTTGACAAGGTGTTTATATATGTGTTTAAATGCAAGCACTATTTAAAAGGGACTAATTATGGGAATATTTGACTTTTTAAAATCCTTAAAAAAGAATAAGGAACAGGATGTTGAATTAGTGGGATTTAATCTTGAGGACCTCAATGTTGGGAGTGTAATAGAACTTGATGGTGAATCCTGGGAAGTGAAATCCAAGGGATATTACGATTATGGAGACGAAAAAGAATGGGACTATAAAATTCAATCTTCCACAAGGGAGGGATTTTTAAACAAAGATGAAGAGGGAATATATTTATTTGTTAGAGATGATTTAACCAAGCTATCTATAAATTTATTTAATTTTCTAAAAACCCATGATGACCTACCGTCAGAGGTCATGTTTAATGGAAAACCTTATAATTTAACCTACTCTGGGGCAGCCTACTATTGTGTTGGGGATAGTAGGACTCCAGTGGTTATCTGGGATTTTGAAGATAGTGAAGGAAATATTCTAGAGATACTCCAGTGGTCAGATGACGATTTTGAACTCTTTTTAGGCAGAAAAATCCAGGAATGGGAAATTGAAGATGTCTTTTCTAAAAAATAACAAAGGTCTTTCATTAGTTGAGGTAATCCTCATAATAGTGATTTTGTTTGTTATAATATCTGTTATATCCTCAATATATTCTGCTGTTCGACCAATATTCTGGCCTGGATATGGATATTCCAGACATTATTATGGCTCAACATATTATGGTGGCAGTAGATACAGAGACAAATATTCAAAAAACTATCCAGTGGGATCTAGGAATTCAAAATTTAATAATAGATTTTCGTCAAAATCAAAATCATCTTCTTTTGCATCCAGGTTTTCATCAAAATATAGCAGAAGTAGGGTGTCAGGGTTTAGATCATCAGGATTTTTTGGAGGTAAATGACATATGGTACCAGCAATAAATTTAGTTTCAATTCTAGTATGGACATTTATATGGGTTATAATAGGAAAATTTGTGTTTGATAAAATTTACTATAAGAAAATTTCCCTGGAATTAGAACTACTTTCAAAAAATAACATGGCCCTGGCAATATCATTCTCTGGGTTTATACTTGGCTTGTCCACGTCCCTAATACATTCCATTGATCCAATATATCCAATCTATATAAATGGAATAACGGGGACATTAATATTAATATTAATATTGCTATTCACCAGGATATTTGATTGGATCTTTTTACAAAAAATAGACCTCCCAACGGAAATTATTGACAACAAAAATAATGCAGCAGGTCTTGTTGAAGGGAGTTTCTTTTTTTCCATGGGTCTTATTATATCTGGGGGATTCTCTGGATATGATCTTGTAACATCATGGTGTTATATGTACCTCGAATCTGTATTATACTGTTTTCTGGGACTAATTCTCCTTTTTATAAGCTCAGTTGTACTGTCTTTTATGCTTAAGATCAATATGCAAGAAGAGCTTTTGAAAAACAACAGTGCAGTGGCATTTAGTTTTTCAGGAATTTTTATAGCAACTGCAATGGTAATAAGAGACGCTATATCAGGTCCTATGCAAAAAGGCCTATTATATGATATAGGAATCACGTTTCTTGACTGGTTTGTAGCTCTTGTGATAATGGTTGTACTATTTCTCTTATTTGATCTAATACTATTTAGAAAGTTCTCTTTTAAAGAGGAATTAAAAGAACCAAATATTGGTGCGGGTATTATCATTGCAATAGTATTTATCTCTTCTTCATTAATCTCTTCTATTATCATCCCGTGATAAGTAAAAAGTCTTCCCTAAAGCTATCTATTTTTTTTACAGGATTTGCAGGTATTGTGGCAGAATACCTGCTTTCTACCCTTGCATCATATCTTTTAGGCGACACAATATTCCAATGGACAATGACCATATCCATAATGCTCCTTGCAATGGGCATAGGCGCAAGGATAAGCAAAAAGATAGATAATAAATCCTTACTTCAATCACTCATACTTACTGAAATATGCATAAGCCTTGTGGTTAGTTTCTCTGTGTATTTATCTTATATCCAGGCTCCATACTCTGATAGATTGTCCTTTTTTATCTACTTTATGTGTTTTTTGGTTGGTGCTCTAATTGGTATGGAAATACCCCTTGCAGTTAGAATAAATGAATCCTTTGAGGAACTAAGGGAAAACATATCAAACATACTTGAAAAAGATTATCTTGGAGCTCTGCCTGGAGGGATTTTGTATGGATATTTTTTTCTACCAAAGTTAGGACTTATATATACTCCCATTATTGTTGGATCCATCAACCTATTAGTTGCAGGACTTATTTTTATCAGCTTTTCAAAACAAATCTCAAAAAAACTATTATTGTTATATATTCTTTCTATTACTTTAATTTTAAGTTTTGCATTTATTGCAAAGCCAATATATCTAAATGCTGAGCAAAAATTTTATAGAGACCCCATTGTAAAAATAAAACAGACAAAATACCAAAAAGTAGTGTTAACAAGATGGATGGACGATTACTTACTTTATCTGGACGGACATCTTCAATTAAGTACTGTAGATGAATACAGGTACCATGAAGCAATTGTGCATATTCCTGTGAGTATTGTGAGACCTGAAAAAGTGCTTGTAATTGGCGGAGGGGATGGATGTGTAATAAGGGAGCTGGAAAAATATAAACATATAAAAAGCATTACCATGGTTGACATTGATAAGGAGTTCGTAGAATTTGCAAAAAAAAATAATATAATGAGACAAATAAATAAAGATAGTTTTTTTGATAAAAGGGTGCGAATCTTTTTTGAAGATGGATTCAAATTTGTTGAAAACTATAATAAGAAAAACATCAATGCATTTGATTTAATCATTATAGACCTAACAGACCCAAGAAATATAAGGAGCGCAAGATTATATACAAGGGAATTTTATACTTTTTTATATAACATATTATCCCCAAAAGGCGCTGTAATAACCCAGGCATCAAGTCCTTTTTTTGCAAGAAAGACATTTTGTTGTGTGCTTAAGACCATGTCCTCGGCTAATTTTTATTCATATCCAATGGCCATGTCCATTCCCTCCTTTGGTGAATGGGGATTTATTTTGGGGCTAAAGGAGAAGTTTTCCAATACAAAACTAAAAACAATTATTTATAAAAACTTCAATGAAAAAAATACCAGATATTTCACAAAACAAATGGCCATATCAATTTTTAATATGCCCAAAAATTTTACCTGCAAAAATGTAAAAATAAATACCCTCATAAATCCCATAATTATCAGATACTATGACGATAAGATGTGGGATCTGCTTTAAATTCCACTACCTGTTCAATTCCCAATATGTCAGGAAAGATGTCA